>CAYMMC010000244.1:0-5131 GCA_964391125.1 uncultured Akkermansia sp. | reverse complement strand
GATGGGGTCGAGCGCGGAGCAGGGCTCGTCCATGAGGATGATCTTCGGCCGCACCGCGATGGTGCGCGCGATGCAGAGGCGCTGCTGCTGGCCGCCGGAGAGGCCGAGGCCGCTGGCGTCGAGCCGGTCCTTGACCTCCTCCCAGAGGCCGGCGGAGCGCAGGCTCTCCTCGACGGCGCCGTCCAGCTCGTCCCGGTCGCGGACGCCCTGGATGCGGAGCCCGTAGGCGACGTTCTCGTAGATGCTCTTGGGAAAGGGGTTGTACTTCTGGAAGACCATCCCGACATGCTTGCGCAGCTCGATGACGTCGACCTTGGGATGGTGGATGTCCGTGCCGAGGATGCGGATGTTCCCCCGCGAGATCGCCGCCGTGGGAATGAGGTCGTTCATCCGGTTGAAGCAGCGCAGGAGGGTCGTCTTGCCGCAGCCGGAGGGTCCGATGAAGGCGGTGACCTCGCCCCGGCGGATCTGCATGGTGACGCCGCGGAGCACGTCGCGGCCCTGGACGTAGTGGAAGTGGACGTCGTCCACCTCGATGACGGCGTTCGCCGGAGGCGCGCCGCCGTCGCCGCCTTTCCGGTCGGGGGAGAGGGTCTGCTGGGATTCGGGTTCGGACATCATCGGTCTCATGGGTGGTTGCCGTCGGAGGGGTCGCGCGGGGGGCTCACCATTTCAATCTTTTCCGGTAGTGGATGCGGAGGAAGACGGAGAGGCCGGCGAATCCCATGACGAGGAGGAGGAAGACGAAGACCGACCCGTATTGCATCGGCTTGGTGTATTCCGACTGCGGGATCCGCGCCGCCACGGTGTAGATGTGGTAGGGCATGGCCTGGACGGACTGGGAGAGAAAGCCGCCGATGCCGGCCTCGACCTTCTCCAGGGCGCCGAGGTTGGGGTCGATGGCGAGGTCCCAGGGCAGCTTGTCCTTGTGCGAGAGCGCGGCGGTGAACATGATCGGCGCCGTCTCCCCGGCGACCCGGGTGATGCCGAGGACGGAGGCGGTCAGCATGCCGGGGAAGGCGTAGGGAAGGACGGATTTCGAGATGGTCTGCCACTTCGTGGCGCCGAGCGCCAGCGAGGCCTCGCGGAAGCCCGCCGGGATCGCCTTGAGCGACTCCTCGCAGGCGGTGATGATGACGGGCAGGATCATGACGGCGAGGGTGAAGCCGCCGGCGAGCATGCAGGTGCCCCAGCCCTGGAAGGAGAGATGGCGGTCGATGAAGAGGATCTTCATGGTGAAGAGCGCGTCCTCCCTCGGGTTCGCCGTGATCACGGGGGCGACGAGGCAGAAGAGGCCCAGGCCGAAGAGGCCGTAGACGACCGAGGGCACCCCGGCGAGGTTCATGATGGCGAGCCGGATCGCGTCCATGAAGCGCCCCTGCGAGGAGTATTCGTTGAGGTAGATCGAGGTGGTGAGGCCGATGAAGAAGGCCACCACGATGCAGATCGCGGTGAGCAGGGCGGTGCCCACGAGCGGGCCGAAGATCCCGCCGCCGGAGAAGGCGTGGGAGTGCTCCTCGACGATCTCGAGGCCGGGGTTCGCCTCCTTGAACTTCGAGTACTCGGAGAAGTCCATCTTGTGGAAGCTCCCGTCGGCGGTCTCGAAGGTCATGAGCGTCTCGGGGCTCTTGGCGAAGAACTCGGTGTTCACGAAGGGCGGCGAGGCCTTGAAGACCACCGGGGCGCCCTTCGCCACGATGTCCGCGAAGATGTAGAGGGCGCATCCGAGGATGAAGTAGGCGGCGAGGCGCAGGGCCATGGCCACCGCCCTTTCCCGGAGGTGGCCGCCGGTGCGGCGGGTGGCGAAGGGGTTCTTCTCGGAGGCGGATGGATCCGCGGTGGCGGCGGTCTCGCTCATGGCTTCAGATCTTCTGGAATCGCTTCAGCACTTGCTGGGCGGCGTAGTTCACCGCCAGGGCGATGACGAAGAGAACCATGCCGACGATGAAGAGGGCGCGCCAGTGGAGCGAGCCGCTGTCGACCTCGGGCAGCTCCTGGGCGATGATCCCGGTCATGGTGTGGGCGGGCTGGGCGATCGCCCCGAGGCCCTCGGAGAAGTCCGGGATCTTGATCTTGTTGCCGGCGACGAGCAGCACCACCATGGTCTCGCCGACGATGCGGCCGAAGCCGAGCAGGATCGCCGCGACGATTCCCGAAAGGGCGGTCGGCACGACGACGCGGAAGACGGTCTGGAGCTTCGAGGCGCCCAGCGCGAAGGAGTTCTCGGCGAGCGCGGAGGGCACGTTCTCCAGAGCGTCCTCGACCAGGGTGAAGACCGTCGGCGTCGCCATGAAGGCGAGGAGGAGGCCCGCGTTCAGGATCGTGAGCCGCTCCGCCATGGGGAATCCCGGTACCCAGGAGAGCCATTCGATCTGGCTCACGGTGCGCAGGGCCTCGCCGAAGACGACGATGCCGAAGAAGCCCAGCACGACCGAGGGGATCGCGCCGATGAACTCGATGGCGGGCTTCACGAAATTCTGCTCCCGCCGCGCCGCGAGCTGGTTCACGTAGATCGCGGAGGCCACGGAGAAGGGCACGGAGACGAGGAGGGCGATCCCGGCGATCAGGATGGAGCCGGAGAGGAGGGGCAGGAGCCCGTAGAAGTCGTGCCACGAGCTGTTGGTGATCCACTGCTTTCCGAAGACGAAGGAGGTGAAGGAGGCCAGGGCGGGGACGGGGCGGTCGTGGCGCCATTGCTCGACCTTCCCCCGGTTCCGCGCCACGGCGTCCTCGAAGCGTCCGTAGAGGACTTCGCCGCGGCGGAGGGCCTCGCGGGCCTGCTCGTTGCCGCCCTCCGAGGGCAGGGCCGCCTGGAGCTTCTCCATCTCCCCCAGCAGGGCGGCGGCGAGCTCGGCGTGGCGGGGGACGGCGGCGTAGAAGGGGGCGTTCATCGCCACGAGGTCCGGCGCGTCGAGCACCACCTTGTCGGCCTCGGCTTGGAAGCGGGCCCGCTCCTCCGGATCCCCGGCCTTCGCCGCCCCCTCCAGCATGGCGGCGCGCCGGGCCGGGGCGGTCCCGTGGCTGTCGATCGCGCTGCGGTTCTCCATGGCGATCTTCCGCAGCTCGCCGTGGAGGGTCCGCATCGGCCGGATCGCGTCGCGGATGCCCGCGAGCGTGTCTTTGAAGTCCGTCAATCCCTCCGCCGCCACGGCCTTTTTCCCGCGGCTGCGCTCCTTCACTTCGACGAGCCAGGGGTGCTCCTCCTCGGCGTCGGGCCCCGCCTGCAACAGCACGGCTTCGTGGATGCGCCTGCGGCTTTCCTCGGAGAGGCGCCGTCCGTCGCCCCCGAGCTTCCAGACCTCCTTGCCCGCGAGGGAGGCCTCGGCTTCCGTGCGCAAGGCGGTCCGCAGCTCCGCGATCTCGGCTAGCCGCGCCTCCCGCTCCGCCACGAGTCTGGCGCGGCTCGGATCCGAGGGGGCGAGGTCGGCCAGGGCCGCATCCATCTCCACGACCTCGCCGAGCTTGCGATCCAGCAGATGCCAGCTCTTGCGGCAGGCGGCCTCGAGATTGGCGAGCAGGCCCCGGACCACCCGGAGGATTTCGTCCTCCTCGCGCGAGGAGGCGTTGACCTCCGCGAAATAGGCGATGTTCGCGCTGCTGTAGAAGGCGGTGTGCGCGTCGATCTGCTCGCCGAGGCAGTCGACGAACTCCTGTCCCGCGCTCCGGTAGTCCTGCAGGCCGCGCAGGTGGGAGGGGAAGAAGAGCAGGCCCTCGCGACCGAGGAAAAAGCAGATCAGCAGGACCAGGACGATCGCGAGGCTGGCGTTGCCGCCGAAGAAGTAGCGGATCGCGTCCTGCCACCCGAGCCCGAAGACCCGGAACCCCCGCCCCCGGAAGGAGGGGGAGGCGTTCGCCGGGACGGGTTCGGAAACGGCCGGATCGGACTCGCTCATGACCAGGAACAGGGGAGGCGGAGGAGCTGGGCCCCCGGTGGAGTGGAAGCCAGCACGAGCCCTTGGTCAAGCGGAGCCTCGCCGAAGGGCGGCGGACCGCCCCGGGAAGGCCCCGCCTCCGCCGGACTTCACTTGGTCGCGGGAATGAACCCGACGCGCTCGACCACCTCGACCGCCTTGGCGTCCGTCGTCGCCCAGTTCAGGAACTTGGCGGCCGCCTCGGAGAGCTTCCCCTTCACGGTGTAGTAGAAGAGGGTCCGGGCGATGGGATAGTCCTTGGCGTTCGCGGGCTTCATCTCCACTCCGTCGACGGCGACCGACTTGATCCCGTTCTTGGAGGTGTAGGCGAGGCCGACGTAGCCGATCCCGTTGGGATTCTTCGCGACTTCCTCGGCGATCTGCTCGTTTCCGGCCATCTTCTGGGTGTCGGTTCCGTAGTCGCGGTCGTTCATCGCCATCTCCTGGAAGGACTTGTAGGTGCCCGAGGAGGTGTTGCGGGTGTAGACCGAGATCGGTCCGGCGTCGCCGCCGAGCTCGCTCCAGTCCTTGACGTCGCCGGTGAAGATCCCTTCGATCTGCTCCGTCGTGAGCTCCTCGATTCCGTTCTTCGCGTTCACGATCACGGCGATCATGTCGAAGCCGCCGACCCATTCCTCGACTTCGAGGCCCCTCGCGGCGAAGCTCTCCCTCTCGGAGGCCTTGATGTTCCGGCTCGACATGCCGATGTCGGCGGTGCCGGCGAGGAGGTTGGAGAAGGCGGCGGAGGAGCCCTCGGCCGCGATCTCGAAGGAGACGGCGTTGCCCGCCTCCTTGTAGGACTCGGCGAGCTGGGGGACCATTTTCGCCCCGAGCGTGTCGGAGCCCTTGATGACGACTTTGTCCTCCGCCTGCGATGGTGGGCAGGCGAGGGCGAGAAGGGCGGCGGCGGCGAGGAAGGATGGTTTCATCGGAGGTGGGGTGGGGGAGTGGAGGTGGTGGAGATGGATTCCGTTCGCTTCCGATGCCGGGTCGCGGACGACAGGGGGAACCTTCCCGCCCCGCCCCGCCTTCGCAATCGCCCCCAAGTGGCATTATTGTCACAAAACCGTCACAAAACCGTCACGCGGACGACCGCCGCCGCCGCCGGGGAGAGTCCCTCGACGAGTCGATTCCGACACCGTTCCCGGAACCGGGCCGGCCTTCACTCCACCGTCCGCACGATGTAGCCGCCGGACTTCTCGTCGGGCTGGATCTGGATC
>CAYMMC010000243.1:0-5135 GCA_964391125.1 uncultured Akkermansia sp. | reverse complement strand
GTCGGCCTCGGCCTTGATCTGGGAAAGCTGGTAGGACTTCTCGCGCTCCAGGGCCGATTCGAGAAAGGCCGGTTCGAGCAGGGTCTCGCCCAGCAGGTCGACGACGCGCTCCAAGTCCGGACGCAGGGCGTGGACGGAAACCCCGAAGCTGTTGTTCCCGGCGCTGGCGCCGATGCCCCCGCCCACCGATTCGATCTCGAGGGCGAGTTCCTCGGCGCTGCGCTTGCGCGTGTCCTTGGTGAGGAGGCGCGCCATCAGCCGGGTGATCCCCGCCGTCCCGGCCGTCTCGGCGAGGAGTCCGCCGCGGAAGACGCCGGTCGCCTGCACGAAGGGCACGCGCCGGTCCTCGAGGAGCAGCACGGTCAGGCCGTTGTCCAGCTCCACTTTCCGGATCGCCTCGGACCGCTTTGCCGAGGCCGGAGCGCCGCGCCGCGCCGCCGCCTTCGGGACGAGCGCCGCGGTGGTGAGGCGATCGGGCCGCAGCCAGGCCTCCGCCGCCGCCCTCAGCTCCTCGCGCCCGACCCGCTGCACCGCCTCGACGTAGCCGCGGGTATGGTCGGGGTCGCGGGCGAGCAACCAGTTCGACCCGATGTCCGAGGCCTGGCCGCGCACGTCGGCGAAGATCGCGAACTGGGCGCTGAGGATCTGGCGGCGGGCCTTCTCCAGCTCGCGTTCGCCGACGCCCTCCTCGACGAGGCGCCCCACCTCGCGCAGCACCGCCTCGCGGGCGGCGTCGGCCTTCTCCGGCTCCGTGTCGAAATGGAGCGCGAACTGCCCCGCGAAGGACGGCGTGTAGGCCCATGCCCCGACGGAATGGGCGAGCCGCTGCTGCTCCCGGACCGACTGGAAGAGCCGCGAGCTGCGTCCGTCTCCGAGCACCGCCGCAAGCAGGTCGAAGGCGGGCGCGTCGGGATGCGCCCCGTCGGGGATCTGCCAGGCGAGCCGCTCGCGGTGCAGCTCGGTGGGAAAGGAGGCCTCGGCCTGGCGCGGCCCCAGTTGCCGGGGTTCGTCGGGCACGAGGACGGGGGGGCGCCGACGCCTCGGCAGTCCGCCGAGCCTGGCCTCCGCCGTCGCGATGGCCTCGTCGGCGCCGATGTCGCCGGCGACGACGAGGAAGAGATTGTCCGGCGAGTAGCGTTCGCGGTAGTAGCCGACGAGGTCGTCGCGACGGAGCTGGTCGAAGAGGTCGAGATGGCCGATCACGGGATGGCGGCAGGGATGCACGGCGTAGGCGGTGCGGAAGAAGAGCTTGCTCAGCACCTGCTCGGGATTGTCCTCCCCCATCGCGATCTCTCGGCGGATCACGTCGGCCTCGCTGGCGAACTCGTCCTCCGGCAGGTCGGCGTCGCCGACGACGTCGCAGAGCACCTCCAGGCAGGCCGCCGCCCCCGGCGCGGGCGCGTCGATCCAGTAGACGGTGCGGTCGAAGGAGGTGTAGGCGTTGATGTAGCCGCCCTGCGCCTGCACCGCCCGGGCGATCTCGCTGGCGCTGCGCCCTCCCCCGCCTTTGAAGAGCATGTGCTCCAGAAAGTGGGAGACGCCCGCCCCGAGCCAGCTTCCTTCGTGGATGCTGCCGGTGCGGCACCAGGCCTGCAGGCTGACGACGGGGGCGGAGCGGTCCTCCCGCACCAGGATTTCGAGCCCGTTCGCCAGCGTCGCGACGCGGGCCTCGAAGGGCGGAAAGTGCAGCGCTTCGGATTCCGCGCTCAAAGCTCCTTCGATTTCGCGGGTTGCGTGTCCCGGGCCGGGGGCTCCGCGCCCGCCTCCCCCGCCCGCCTCGCCAGCACCTCGCGGGTCGGACGGAAGGGCGCCAGCAACGCCTCGCGCAGGTCGAAGACCCCGCGGAAGTCCTCGGGCGAATCCTCCTCGGACTTCCCGAAGGCCCCGGCGTCGATCAGGTTGAAGACCATCGCGCCGACGTCCTCGCCCTCGCGGATGCCCCAGGACTCCAGCACGGCGACGGACATGGCCCCGTAGGTCGAGGTCGCGTAGGCGACGATGCCCTCCAGCAGCTCCGGACCGCTCACGTGGCGGTGCTCGATCAGCTCGTCCTTGCGGATCGACTTGATGGTGTGGTCCAGCGCCTCCTTGAGAAACTGGTAGCCATCCGCCTGGTAGCGCCCGTCCTGCTTCAGGATGGCTTTGACGGCGACGTCGAAGTGAATGCGTTCCATGGGCGGCGGGATGAAAGACCTCTCCCTCCTGTCGCCAAAAAGCCCGCGCGAGTCAAGGGCAATCGGCTCCCTTCCGACTCGCGATCGCGACCGCGGTCCGTCGTCCGCCGGACCGCGTCAGGCCGCGGTTTCCGCTTCCAGGGCCGCGATCGCCGCCCGGATCCTCGCGATCTTCTCCCAGGTCGCAACCCCGACGTTGCCCTGGTGGAAGGATCCCAGCTCGGTGTCCGCGAGCCCGGGAATGCAGGCGATGGTGAAATCGTGCCCCCGGAGATGGCGGCGGGCCTCCTCGGGCGTGGCGAGACTGAAGAGCCCGGCGTAGAACCAGGGCTTCGGATCCTCGTCGCGGTGGCTCCGGGCGAGGCGGCGCGCCCGTCCGCAGGAGATGCGGAGCCGGTCGGGATCGGTCGACGCCAGGTGGTCGAGATAGGCCTTGGCGTCGGCGCGGAAGGTCGAGCGCACCAGCCAGCGGCCGTTGACGTGGCGGACCCAGTCGATGTCGTCG
Source organism: uncultured Akkermansia sp. (assembly GCA_964391125.1). Lineage (GTDB taxonomy): Bacteria > Verrucomicrobiota > Verrucomicrobiia > Verrucomicrobiales > DEV007 > Arctic95D-9. Next base: position 2,456 of record CAYMMC010000243.1, on the reverse strand, counting down.
GGGGGAAGCACGGGCATCCATTTCTGCCAGCAGAAGGCGGCGACGCAAGCGGGATTTGCCCGGAGACGGCCCATTTCGGGCTCTTTTCCGGGAATCGGGCGGCTTCCGCCTTGCCAAGCCCCCCGCCTTTGCCTATCAATCAGCGCGACGATGGAACTCTGGTGGCAAGGATTGAACCTCGAATTGCAGGTCTTCTACGGGATCGGCATCGTCGCCCTGTTCGCCCTCGTCCTGCAGCTGGGCCTGATGTTCTTCGGGGGGCTCGACGACGCCGGCGAGCTCGGAGACGTCGCCGACCAGGACTCCGGCCTCGGCATCTTCTCGATCCGCGGCATCACCGCCTTCTTCCTCGGCTTCGGCTGGACCGGGGTCGTCGCGCTGAAGGCGGGGCTGACCGTCGTCCCCGCCATCGCCCTGGGCCTGCTCGTCGGCGGGACGCTGATGGTCGTGATCTTCCTGATGATGCGCTCGATGATGCGCCTCCAGAGCAGCGGCACCCTCGACTACGCCAACGCCGTCGGCGAGGTCGGCACCGTCTACGTCACCCTGCCCCCCTTCCAGAAGGCCGGCGGCCAGATCGAGGTGCTGATCCAGGGCCGCCTCGTCGTGGCCGACGCGCTCCACAAGGGCGGGGCGCCGCTCTCCCCCGGCGCGAGAGTCCGCGTCGTCGAGACGGTGGGACGCTCCACCCTCGTGGTCGAGCCCCTCGTCGTCTGATTCCTCCCTCCCCATCCGATCCCACCCCCCATCCCGAAGCCCATGGACATCCTCATCCTCGTCGGCGTGATCGTCGCCATCTTCTTCTCCTTCTTCGTCGCCATCGCGACGCGCTACAAGAAATGCCCCTCCGACCGCATCCTCGTCGTCTACGGCAAGGTGGGCACCGGCAAGTCGGCGCAGTGCTACCACGGCGGCGCGGCCTTCATCTGGCCCATCATCCAGGACTACCAGTTCCTCAGCCTCACCCCCCTGCCCATCGACATCAAGCTCGAGGGGGCCCTCTCCAAGCAGAACATCCGCGTCAACACCCCCTCGACCTTCACCGTGGGGATCTCGACCGAGCCGGGAGTGATGGAGAACGCCGCCGAGCGCCTCCTCGGGCTGAGCCTGCAGCACATCAACGAACTGGCCAAGGACATCATCTTCGGCCAGATGCGCGTCGTCATCGCGACGATGGACATCGAGGAGATCAACGCCGACCGCGACAAGCTGATCGCCAACATCTCCACCGGAGTCGAGGTCGAACTGAAGAAAGTAGGCCTGCGCCTCATCAACGTGAACGTCCAGGACATCACCGACGCCTCCGGCTACATCGACGCCCTCGGGCAGGAGGCCGCCTCCAAAGCCATCGCCGAAGCCAAGGTCAAGGTCGCCGAGGCCGACCGCGACGGAGAGATCGGCGCCGCCTCGGCCCAGCGCGACAAGCGCATCGCCGTCTCCGGCGCCAACGCCGAGGCGACCCGCGGGGAGAACAGCGCCGAAGTCGAGATCGCCAACTCCAACGCCCAGCGGCGCAGCGCCCAGGCCGAGGCCGAGCGCCTCGCCACCGCCGCCGAAAAGGTCGCCCAGGCCAAGGTGCTGGAGGAGGCCTACGTCGCCGAGCAGCGCGCCGAGCAGCAGCGCGCCGAGCGCGAGCGCTCCACCCAGTTCGCCAACATCGTCGTGCCCGCCGAGATCGCCAAAGAGCGCCAGATCGTCGAGGCCGACGCCGAGGCCGAGCGGGTCCGCCGCATCCAGCAGGGCATGGCCGACGCCGTCCGCGCCGAGAAGCAGGCCGAGGGCGACGGGATCCTCTTCGTCCAGCAGGCCGAGGCCAGCGGCCTGAAGGCCAAGCTCCTCGCCGAGGCCGAGGGCGCCCAGGCCATCCTCGTCGGCAAGGCGAAGGGCTTCAAGGACCTCATCGCCACCTGCGAGGGGCCGGACGGGGCGCAGCGGATGCTCGTCACCGAGCTGCTCCCCCAGCTCGTCCGCGAGCAGGTGCAGGCGATCTCCAACCTGCAGATCGACAAGGTCACGGTGTGGGACAGCGGCCGGGGCGCCGACGGCAAGGGCAGCACCGCAGGCTTCCTCGCCGGCCTCGCCGGGGCCGTCCCCCCGCTGCACGAGCTCGCCAAGAACGTCGGCGTGGAGCTGCCGGAGTATCTCGGCAAGCTCAGCGAGGAGGAGGCGGCGGAGCCCCCGCGCAAGACGGCCCCGTCGCCCGCCCCCCGGACGGCGCCGGACCAACCGCCCGCCTGAGCCCCCCGGGGTTGAGGGGTTGAGGACCGGGCAAAACGCATCACGGGCATCCTGCCCGTGGCCCGTGCCGGCCTGTCCGAACCGAAGCCCGCCGCCCCCACGCGCCAGGAGCCCGCCGCCAACGCCAGCCGGCGGATTCGACGCTTCCCCAAGAGGCCGGTGGAAGCCCTGCCGAGAGAAGCCAAACAAGGGAAGCTGTCACGAAATGTTGCGCGATC
>CAYMMC010000242.1:0-5175 GCA_964391125.1 uncultured Akkermansia sp. | reverse complement strand
CGAGGCGCCGAGATGGGGGGTGAAGACCAACTCGGGGCGGGAGAGAAGCTCGTAGTCCGGCGCGGGCGGCTCGACTTCGAAGACATCGAGGGCGGCGCCGGCGACCTTGCCCGACTTGATCCCCTCGAGCAGGGCGGCTTCGTCGATGAGCCCGCCGCGGGCGCAGTTGACGATGCGGACGCCGGGCTTCATCAGGGCGATGCGCTCGGCGTTGACGAGGTGCGTCGTCTCCGCCGTCTTCGGCATGTGCAGGGTGATGAAGTCGGCCTGGGCGACGGCTTCCTCGACCGTCTCGCACAGCTCCACGCGCATGGCCTTCGCCTTGTTCGCGGCGAGATAGGGATCGTAGGCGACGACGCGCATCCCGAAGCCCATGGCGCGGCGGGCGAACTCGGCCCCGATGCGGCCCATCCCGAGGATGGCGAGCGTCTTGTTGTAGAGCTCGACGCCCGAATAGGCCTTGCGCCCCTCCTTGAAGCGGCCCTCGACGACGGATTGGTGCGCCTGGGGAATGTGGCGGGCCAACGACATCATCAGAGTGAAGGCGTGCTCGGCGGCGGACATCGTGTTGCCGCCGGGGGTGTTCATCACCACGGCCCCGTGTTTCATCGCGACGGGGATGTCGATGTTGTCGACCCCGACCCCGGCGCGGCCGATGGCGCGGAGCACCCCGGCCCCGGCCTCGATCACCGGGGCGGTGATCTTGACGCCGGAACGGACGATGATGCCCTCGTAGTGCGGCGCGTTCTCCACCAGCTCGGCCTCGGAAAGCCCCAGCTTGACGTCGACCGCGAGACCGGAGGACTTGAGGAACTCAATGCCTTTTTCGGAAATCGGATCGCAGACGAGGACGCGGCGCTGGCTCATGATGTTTTTTTGGGGGATGGAAAGGCGGCAAAGGTAGGGACGGCGGGACGGGACGCAAGGGGAATCCGAAATCCCCTCCCCTTTCCATCCCGATCCGACGGCGCTCCGTGCGGACGAATTCTCCGCTTGTGGGAACGTCACGCCGGGCGGACCGTGGCCGCCTCGCTCCACATGACCGCCCTTCGCCGTCAGTTCTTCCTGAGCTACGCCGCGATCGGCAGCGTCGCCCCGCTCCTCACCGTCTTTCTGCGGGAGCAGGGGGGCTTCGGCTTCTTCCAGATCGGGCTGGCCATGGCCCTGATGGGCGTGCCCACGCTCTGCTCCCCCGCCCTTCTCACCCTTCTCGCGGACCGCAATCTCGACGCCCGCCGCATCCTCGCCGTCGCCTCGTCGTGCAGCGCGATCGTGCTGACGGCGATGTTCTTCGCCCAAGGGGTCGTCCCCACCCTCGCCCTCTTCTTCTTCCACGGCCTCTCCTCCGTGGCGATGCTGCCGTTGCAGGACGGCTACTTCTTCTCCCTCGCCGAGGAGAACCGCCGCCAGGGCGCCCCGGCGGTCGAGTATCCCACCGTGCGGATCTGGGGCACGATGGGCTACATCGTCCCCAGCCTGATCCTCTACTACCCGCTACTCAAAGGCGCCGAGGTCCGCATGATCCTGCCTTGCGCGGTGGCCTTCTGCCTTCTCAGCCTCGCCAACAGCTTCACCCTCGCCCCGGTGCGCCGCGCCGCCGACAGGATCGCGGCGCAACTGCCCTCCGGCGACGCGCTGAAGGCCATCTTCGCCCCGAAGGCGCGCTGGCTCTCGGCCGGACTCTTCTTCGCCTACCTCGGGGCGGCGGCCTACTACGCCTTCATCGGCAACTACCTCGACGAAGTCGTGGCCATCCCCAGGCCCTACATCGCCCTCGTCATCCAGTTCGGCGTCCTCGTCGAGGTGGGCTGCACCCTGCTCATGCCCTGGTTGCAACGGCGCATCCGGCTCAAGGGCATCCTCGTCCTCGGCCTGGGCTGCATGGTGGCGCGGACGACGCTGCTGTCGCTCTTCCCGACGCCCCTCGTCGCCGTCCTCGTCCAGTTCGGCCACGGCTTCGAGGTGCTCGCGCTCTACGTCAGCCCCGTCATGTTCCTGAACCGCCTGGCCGGGGACGAATTCCGCAACTCCATCCAGGGGGTCTTCACCATGACCGTCGCCGGGAGCGCCCGCGTCCTCGGCGGCCTCGCCGCCGGCCTCATGGCGAGCCGCTTCGGACTCCCCGCCAACCTCCTCCTCGCGGCCTCCTTCGGGGGCTGCGCCCTGCTCGTCGTCGCCTTTCTCTTCGCCCGCATCCCCCCTCGCGGAGAAAGCAGGGAGATTGCGGTTTCCTCCCCGCCTCCGCCGTGATAGAACAAACAGCGTCCCATGACGCCCCCCACCCCGGTTCCAGGCGGCCCCCCCGCCGAATGGTCGATGAAGGCGATCGCCGGCGCGGCCCTCGGCCTCATCGGATTCGCCACGCTCTGGCTCGGACTCGGGATCTTCCTGGCCGCGGCCGCCGCGGTGCTCGGGCATGTCGCCCGCTACGAGACCTCGGTCCGGCCCCTCCGCGGGCGCGGCTTCGCCACCTTCGGCCTGTGGCTCGGATACCTCGCCATGCTCGTCTTCCCGGGCTTCGTCCTCCTGGCCGCCCTCGCCCCCACCGCTTTCGGCATGTGGCGCTCCGACGAGGACGCCCGTCTCCGGGCCGAGAGCCGCGACCGGGCCTCGCGCCTCTTCGTCGCCTGCGAGGCCTACGCCCGGGCGAACCGCGACCGCTACCCCGGCGTCTGGGAGGACCTTTCGGGGCGCTTCGTCCCCCCGGCCGAACTCGGCGAGCTTCTCCGCAGCCCCCATCCCGACGGCGCCGCCGTGGCGTTCGAACTGGTCCCGCACGAGCGTCCCGTCCTGCCCGCGCTGGCCGGCTCCGTCGTCGTCATCCAGGAGCTCGCGCCTCCGCAGATCCGCAAGATCGCCGTCGTCTACGCCGACGGGACCGTCGCCTCCTTCCACAACCCCGCCCACGACCCGCCATGAGACGCGCCGCGCCCTCCGTTCTCCTTCCTCTGCTTCTTCTGCTCGCGCCTCCCGCGTCCTCGCAGTCGGACAAGCTCTACCTCGCCGCCGGCGAAACCGAGGCGCTCATGGCCAAGGAGGGGCAGCTCGTCGTCGTCCACGGGCAGGCGGAGGGATCGGCCAAGTCCCCCGGCGGAACGAATTTCGTGAACTTCAGGGAGGCCGAGTTCTTCCTCGTCACCTTCAAGACCGATCTCGGACAATTTCCCGACGGCGAGCCCGCCGAGGTCTACGAGGGCAAGCGGCTCGCCGTCGAAGGCGTGGTCTCGATCTACCAGGGCAAGCCGCAGATCAAGCTCACCGATCCGGCCCAGGTGACGGTGCTCGCGCCGGACGCCGTCTTTCCGCCGCCGCGGAGCGCAGACGACACGGACGTTCCGTCCCGGCCCATGGCGGAGGAGCCCGCCGCCGAGCCCGCTCCCGAGCCCGCCAAGCGCAAGCCCCCCGTGGACCCGTCGGAGTATTTCAAGAAGTAGCCCGTCCTTCGCCTCCTTCCCCCGGTCTACATGGAATTCCGGGCTTTTTCCTGAAAGAGGGGGGTGCCCCGACCGTAATTAGGTGGATATTCCCCGGACGCCATGATTCGATCCCTCCTCCTCGCCATCCTGCTTTCGGCAAGCCTTCCCGCCCCCGGCCTCTTCGCCCAGGCGACCTTCGACGACATCGCCCGCTTCGTGGCCGGAAAGCCGCTCAATGCCGGCAGCCCGCTCCGCGCCCTGGAGGGGTTCCCCGCGGTGCGCCAGCACAACGCCAACTCCGCCGAGCTCAGCAAAACCTGGAACGAACGCCGGCTGAACACCATCCGCGAATGGGCCAAGGCGGAGATCCAGCCGAGGATCGCGCGGCCCAAGTCGGTCAAGTATCCCTTCAGCGGTCCCGACTTCGTCCACGCGGCGACCCTGTTTCCCGGCGCCGACGAATACATCCTCGTCGGACTCGAGCCCCTCGGCTCCCTTTCCGATTTCCTCGCGATGCCCGAAGACCAGCTCGGGACCTATCTTTCGCACTTGAACTACACCCTGCGCAGCATCTCGCAGCGGAATTTCTTCATCACCATGGAGATGCGCGAGGACTTCGGTAAAGGCGGGGTGGACGGGGTCTATCCGGTGCTGCTCTACTTCGCCGCATTGACGAACCACGAGGTCCTCAACGGCCAGTTCGTCCGGCTCGACGAATCCGGCAACGCCGTCGCCGCCGACGCCTCCTCGGCCCAGGGGATCCGCCTGGAGATCCGCGCCCTCGACCGGCTCCCCGACTTCCCTCCGGTCGCGAGCCTCTACTACTTCAAATACGACCTGTCCGACCGGGGCTTCAAGGCGAGCAGCAGCCTGAAGCAATTCGTCGACCGGCGCGCCGGCGGCGTCGGCTATCTCAAGGCGGCCTCCTACCTGATGCACCAGGAGGGATTCACCAACATCCGCAACCACCTCGTCGGCAACTGCCAATACATCCTCCAGGACGAGTCCGGGATCCCGGCGGAGTTCCTCGCCACCTACTACGACGTCACCTACTACGGGAACTACGTCGGCCCCATCGACACGTTCAGCGAATACGACCAGCCCTTCCTGCGTCGGGTCTACGCCTCGGGCGCGGCGCGGCCCCTGCCCTTCGGGACCGGCTACCGGATGAAGGACTCGGACTCGATCCAGATGTTCGGGGTGCGGAAGTAGGGGGAGATGGAGAAACGGCGTTTCGGCCTTGGCTCTTCCCGGGCGATCCTCGGTCGCGAACCGGAAAACCCGAGGAAGATGAACCATGGAAGAGCCGAGCTTTGGGTGCGGTTGATCTTGTCGGCGGCGGCGACGGTCCTTTTCGGCGGTTGTGCCGTGTCCCATCCCTACCGCGTCCAGATCAAGGACCCCGACGGGAATCCGGTTCAAGGCGCAACCATCCACCCGACGCCATTGTATCCAAAATCGTCAAACAAGCGCACCAGCGACAGGAGGGGAATGCTGGCATCGGCAGTTGGGTCCTTCGTCGTGGTCGCGGACGGCTTCGAACCGAAGCTTGTCGATGTCTGGAGCGAGAGGAGGGCGGTCATCCATCTGACGCCGTCACAGGCGACGGCCCGATCAGGCGAGGGAGCGATCGGCCACCACCGCTTCATCTCCGGGCTGATGAGGCAAGCGGTGGAATTGTATTCGGACCGCGACAGCCCGGCGTCGGCTGTCCAATAGCCGGACGACGCCTTCGACTGCGGGAAAGAGTTGCGCTCCA
>CAYMMC010000241.1:0-5181 GCA_964391125.1 uncultured Akkermansia sp. | reverse complement strand
ACGCGCTGGAGAGCGGCCGTGGCGGCACGGTGATCGCGTGGTCGGACGGGGAGACCGAGTTCGGCGGCAGTCTTTCGGCCCGGGGCGTTTCGCAGGGGGGCTTCGCGGAGATTTCGGGCAAAGACGCGCTCTCGGTGGAGGGGAGCATCGATCTCACGGCGGCGAACGGTTCGGCGGGAACCTTGCTGCTGGACCCGACCAACATCGAGATCCGGTCCGACGGCGCGAACGGTCTCGGCGGCAGCACCATCAGCAACGTGTGGCTCTCCTCGACGCTCGACGCGGGGAACAACGTCGTCATCTCCACCAATTTCGGCAGCGGCGGCGCCGGGAACATCACGGTGGGCCGGACCACCAACAACGCCACGGCGGCAGGCGACCGCATCCAGTGGTATCAGGACGACGCGGCTACCTCCGGCGGCACCTTGACCCTGCTGGCGACGGGCAACATCGCCTTCAACACGACGGTGCAGAGCGCCGGCGAGGGCGGCATCAACGTGGTGGCGGGCTGGGACGGAGTCACGGGATGGACCTTGCCCGCCGCAGGGGATTCCGGCTCCGGCATTTCCTTCGACATGGGGCTGATCCTTGCGACCATGCCCGGCGGAGCCAACGAGGCCGCGGCCGACGCGGCGGGTCTCAACGGTGGCTCCGTCTTCCTGGGATCGACGGCGGCGCGGCACGGGGTCGCGGTGGGGAGCCGCTGGGGCGAGACCAATGTCGCCGCCCACGACCTCGTCCTGCGGGGCAGCACGGCGGTCGGACGGGGCTGGGCGCAACTGGGCTTCAACGACAACGGAGTGGAATACGAGCTGTCCCGGGTTCACAACGAATACCGCCTCAACGAATGGTGGGGCAGCGCGGCCGGCAACGTACAGGGCAAGAACTACATTGCGTTGCTCGGCGGCACCGAATTCGGGACCGGAGACATCAACAACCTCGGCGACAAGGCCTTCCGCGGGGCCGGTTGGGGGGCCACCGGAGACATCGCCGTCGGCCTGAGCGGGCGGCTCGACGCCCGCGGAGGCGGTACCGCCAGCTACGCCCAGATCGGGCATGGCGGCATCCTTGCGGATGGCACGGAGGACAAATGGCTCACCGGACAGCCCGTCCGCACGACCCGCGACGCCATCCAGATCGCCCCCAACAGCAACCGCCGCTCCGTCTTCGCCAGCACCTGGCGGACCAACTACGCGGGGGACGCTGCGCGCATCGACGCGGACATTTCGATCACCGCCGCAGAGGACGTCCTCATCATGGGAGCGCGCGGTTTCGTCGGGGACAGCGACATGCAGAGCGCTTCGGTGACCTCGGACAGCTACAGCATGATCGGCCACGGCGGCCAGGAGAACCAAGGCAGCTACCACGGCGACATCTCCGTCGTCGCCCGGGGGGCCACGGCGGCACCGACCACCGCCGTCAACAACGGTCTCGCGGGCCTCGGCATCCAGGTGCTGGGCGGTCGCGGCACGCGTTCCTTCGCCATGATCGGCCACGGGTCCGGCTACGAGGGGAATCACCAGGCGGTTTGGGACCAGACCCGCAGCGGCGACATCGCCGTGACCGCCACTACCGGCGCGATCCGTCTGCAGGGGCACAACCAGGCGATCCGCATTGGCGACCTCAACACCGGCGACATCGTCCCCGAGGGCGTCGCCACCCCCGTCGGAAACGCTTCCGACTCCGGCAACCTCGGCAGCTTCGTGCAGATCGGCCACGGCGGCCAGACTTCGTCGTTCGCCGCCGCCGGAGGCACTTTCATCATGCCCGGTGGAGCGAATGTGAACAACATCGTGCCCAACGCCTCCATCCACGGCGACATCGATGTCTTCGCGGGGGGGACCTACGTCGATCCGGAAAACGCCGACACCCCGATGGGCATTCTCGTGCGGGCCGGCAACCGGCATTGGTACTACGCCATGATCGGACACGGGGGGACGAGCCACAATGCGAATCCGCGCGGCATCCAGACGCCGAGTTTCGGCGGCGGCGCCGACCTGCCCTTCGGCGTCCAGAGCGTCGCGGCCACGACCGGCTTCCACGGCAACATCCGGGTCGAGGCCGACCAGGGCAGCCTCGTCGCCACCGGTGGAGACAGCTTCCGGACCCAGAGCGGGTGGGGATACGGATACAACTTCGTCCGCTTGGGCCATGGCGGGGACACCGTGCAGGGCGCCAAGGGCGGGTCCATCACCGTGCTCGCGGGCCAAGGCGTCGGCGCCACCGCCGGGGACATCCTGTTCACGGCGGGCCGGATGGCCCGCAGCCACGCCCAGCTCGGCCACGGCGGCTACACCAGCCAGGGAGACATCCTCGGTGCGGCGCATTCCGCCGACATCGACGTCACCGCCCGCGGCAGCATCGGCTTCGTCTCCCCCGTGGCCGGCGAGAGCGACGCCCTCGGCCTGTCCGGCGACTACGCCACCATGTGGTTCGGATCGCCCACCAACTTGGGCTATTGGGACACCGCGAACCGCTGGGTGATGCTGGGGCATGGCGGGCGCAGCAGCGTCTTTGTGATGCCCAACCGGCAGGACATCCGCGTGACCGCCGGCACGGGAGACGTCGGGAACGCCGACGGCGACGCCTCCACCGGCGGAATCACCTTCGTCGCCGGAGAGATGGAGCAGGACTTCGCGCATCTCGGCCACGGAGGCTATGCGTCGGGCGCCAACAACGGCCAAGGCTTCACCGGCGATATCGCCGTCGATGCGCTGGGTGGCGGCATCCTCTTCGACGCCAGCCGGCTGGGCGCTCAAGCCGTTCGCCGGGTCACGGACGTGTCCCTCAACGGTTCGACGGCGACCACGGTGCTCCGCGGGAACGGTGGCGGTTGGGAGGCCTACGCCCAGCTCGGCCACGGCGGCTACAACACCCGAGGAGTCTACCAGGGGAACATCGTCGTCAACGCCTGGGGCGACGTCTCCTTCCTTGCCGCTCCCGCCGCCCCCGCCGTGGACCACGCCGTCACCACCGCTCCCATCGACGCGGCCCTCAAGGCAGGCGCCAACGTGTGGATTTCGCTGGCTGACTTGCGGTCCACGGTCAGCATCCACGCCAACACCTATGCGATGCCGGAGCTGCTCTCCAACATCGTGCCGGGATCGGTCCGCATCGAATTGGCCGACGGCAGCGTCATCACCGACCTGGCCAACAACAGCAGCGACGACCAGCAGAGCGGGCTGTTCCGCGACGGCGTCAGGGTGGGCGACATCCACTACAACAATGGATTGGTGCGTTTCAACTCGACTGTCAAAGACGCTTCGGGAGGCACCTGGACCGGAACCGGAGCCGAGGCCACCTTTCAAACCGCCCAGGGCCTGAAGGAGCGCGCCTACGTCCAACTCGGCCACGGCGGCTACGACAGCGAGAGCCCCAACAGCAAGGCCGCCGATCAGCCCAGCGCCCTCGGCGACATCGACATCCACGCCGGAGGCGACATCGTCTTCCAAGGCGGCGCCGCCCACCGCACCTCCGCCCAGCTCGGCCACGGCGGCTACAGCGTGAGAGGCGCCAAAGGCGGCGACATCAGCATCGGACACATCGACGCCGGCACGCCCCTCGGTCGCGTGGGCGGCATCCGCGTCCTTGCCGGGCACGGCGGCCACCGCCAGTTCGACTACCACAACTACGCCATGATCGGCCACGGCGGGATCGAATCCTATGGGAACAGCTTCGGCAACATCACCATTCGGGGCACCGAGGACGCCCAGGGAATGGGGCTCCTCGTCAAGGCGGGGGACCGGCAGGACGCCTTCGCCCTGATCGGCCACGGCGGGATGAATTCGAGGACCTCCACCAGCCCGAGCGTGTCGCCCACCTACGGTCTCAACGGAAACATCGACGTTTCCGTGACCGGCGACGTCGCCTTCGTCGCGGGCACCTACACCAACAACAATCCGCTCTACCGGGAGGACGGCAGGCTCTTTGCCCAGATCGGCCACGGGGGCTACGACGTGGACGCCGCCATCGACAACACCGTCCGTTTCGGCGCGGAGCGCACCAATCCCTTGCTCCCCGTCGGCACCCTCGGCGCGGGCGACGGACATTGGGGCCACTTCGGCGACATCGCCTTGGTTTCGACGAACGGCGACATCAGCTTCATGGCCGGCAGCACCATTCCGCTGGCCGAGCGTCTCGACCTCGACGGCAATCCGCTGCCGCTCCCGAGCGATCCCAACGGCTTCCTCGTCGGCCACGGCGAGGGCAACGGGCGATTCCACTGGGCCCAGGCAGGTCACGGGGGCTACGCCGCCAGCGGCAGCCACTACGGCAACATCGACGTGATCGCTCCGAACGGCAGCGTCCACGTCGTCGGCGGCATGCTGACCAACGACAACTCCGCCTCGAAATACCACTGGGCGCAGATCGGCCACGGCGGCGGCGAGGCCCAGGGCCACCTCGGGCGCACCACCGAGACCGTCCGGGTCGAGGCGGGCGGCGACATCCTCGTGGCCGCCGGCAGCGGCGAGCGCAACCAGGCCCACGTCGGCCACGGAGGCGTGAATTTCGACGGCAGCCACACCGGCGCCATCCAGGTCTACGCCGGCGGCGACATCCACCTGCGGGGAGGGATCGCGCTGGAGCGCGTCGTCCGCCGCATCGGCGAGTTCCAGGAGATGAACGGCGACAACGGGGGCGCGGCCAACGACCTCAGCGAGTTCAACGCCTACTACGGCAGCGACGCCTTCGGCTACCAGCTCATGGACGCGGCGGCGGCGGCGGGCGGCGGCCAGAAGACCAAGCTCATCGGGCAGGAGATCCAGCCGGGCACGGTGCAGTTCCGCCTCGCCATCGCGGCGCCGACGCTTTTCGACGCGGCCAAGGCGCCGGAGTTCGTCGACGACGGCGCGGGGAACATCGTCGCCACCGCCGCCTCCTCCTCTTTCGCGGAGGACACCGTTGTCGGGACGATAGACTACAGCACCGGAGAGATCGCCTGGACCACCGCCGTCCTCGCGAGCAACACGGCGAACCAGCCCGACCTCTTCGTCGACTACGACCACCGCACCGGCATCCGCAACGACGCGATCTACGCCAACGCCACCATCGGCCACGGGGGCTACGCGTCGGGTTCCCGTACCGAGGTCCATCCCGAGACCGGGAGCGGCTTCGCCAACCGGGGCATCTCCGGCGACCTCGACGTGCGCGCCGGCGCGGACGCGGCGGGCGCGTTCAACT
>CAYMMC010000240.1:0-5194 GCA_964391125.1 uncultured Akkermansia sp. | reverse complement strand
GAGCCAAGCGCCCCGGAGCCGTCAGCGGCAGCCTCCGGCGAAGGACCGGACGCGCCCGCGCCTATGCGCCGAGCCGAGCCGAGCCGAGCCGAGCCGAGCCGAGCCGAGCCGAGCCGAGCCGAGCCGTTGTATACAACAATCACCCGTGAACTGTAGTTCATCCCTGCCCTTGCATCAATGCCATACAAGCGGCGCGAATGCGCGGGGCGGCCCTTGGCCGCCGTAAAAGGTGGGAAGGCGGGCGCGTTGCGCCGTAAAAAGTCAAAGGTAAAAGGTCACGAGGCAGGGGCGGGAATGGCGCTCCCGTCCGGCGCCGGGGCTTGGGAAAGCCCCGTTCCTTGGTCCGTGCCTCTGCGGCGGACGGCTCAGCGAGCCGTCCCTACCTTCCCGGCCCATCTCCTCCCGCCAATCCCACCATCGCCGCCGCTGCGGCGCTGCGCTGGCAAGGAAAACCTTTCACCTTTTGCTTTCCCACCTTCCACGGCGGCCCTCGGGCCGCCCCTCTCCTTGCAAAGCGTCCCCCGCGCCTTAGATTCTCCCTTCGCAGGCATTCGATGGCGCTCCACTTCCTCATTCTCGCGACCCTGGCCTTCCTCGGCGGATTCGTCCTTGCCGTGGTCTCGTGGCGTCGCGAGAGCGACCGGCCCCACGGCATGAACATCCCCCTCGCCGTCGCCGGGCTCGTCTTCCAGACCCTCTTCCTCTACGGTCGCGGCCAACTGCACGGGCGCTGCCCCATCACCAACGGCGGCGAGGTCCTCGTCTTCGTGAGCTGGAGCATCGTCATCCTCTACCTCGCCCTGGGGCGCGCCTTCCGCCTCTCCCTGCTCGGCGTCTTCACGATGCCCATCGTCTTCCTCCTCCAGCTTCTCGCCATCGCCTACCTCGCGCTGGCCGATCCGGGGGCGCGGCCGCCCACCCGGCTCGATCCCTGGCTCGAGCTCCACGCCGCGACCTCCCTGCTCGCCTACGGGGCCTTCGCGCTCGCGGGGATCGCCGGCGTCATGCACCTGATGCAGAACCGGCAGCTCAAAAGCCATCGCCCCGGCCGCCTCTTCTATTCCATGCCCCCGATCCACTACCTCGCCGTGGCCCTGGTGCGGCTCCTCGCCATCGGAACGGCGCTCCTCAGCGTCGGCATCGTGGCGGCCTTCTTCATGGACGTGCGCCCCGCGCCGCTCCACCTGCTCGTGCCCGCCTCCGTCTGGTTCGTCTACGCGATCCTGCTCGCGGCGCATGCCTGGAGGCGGCTGCCGCCGAAACGGCTCTCCTACTCCGCGATCGGCTCCTTCGCCTTCGCGCTGGCTGCCCTGGTGGCCCTTTGATCCCGATCGAAACCCCTCGCTTTCCCGTGTCCATCTTCTGTCTAGGCGTGAACCACAAGACCGCCCCGGTCGAGCTCCGGGAGCGCTTCGCCATTTCCGAGCATTCCGTCCCGGCCCACCTCGGGGAGATCTGCGGACTCGACGGCGTGGAGGAGGCCGTGGTGCTCTCGACCTGCAACCGCGTCGAGATCTACGGCGGGGCGGGCAACCCCGTCGAGGTCCTCGACCGGCTCGCCGCCTACCTCGAAAGCCATTTCGCCGTCGCCCCCGGCGAGGTCGAATTCTACCGCCACGCCGACGTGGAGGCGGCGCTGCACCTCTTCGAGGTCGCCAGCGGGCTCGACTCCATGGTCCTGGGCGAAACCGAGATCTTCGGCCAGGTGAAGAAGGCCTACGCCCTCGCCCAATCCACCGGCACCACGTCGAGGCGGATGAACAAGCTCTTCCAGCAGTCCTTCTCCATCGGCAAGCTGGTGCGCTCCGGCACCAGCATCCAGCAGGGCTCGACCTCGGTCGGATCGGCCGCCGTGGACCTGGCCGAGCAGATCTTCGGCCGCCTCGACGGCCGCCGCGTCATGATCGTCGGCGCCGGGGAGATGAGCCGCATCACCGCGCAGAGCCTCCTTTCCCGCGGCGCCCGCAGCATCATCGTCTCCAACCGCAGCTACGACAAGGCGCAGGAGCTCGCCGAGGAGCTGAAGGGCGAGGCCGTCCGCTTCGACGACTGGGAGACGAAGCTCGGCGAGGTCGACATCATCATCTCCTCCACCGCCGCCCCCCACGCCGTCATCCACGCCGACTCGATCCGCCGCGTCATGGAGCGCCGGCGCGGCCATTCCCTCTTCCTCATCGACATCGCCGTTCCCCGCGACATCGAGGAGGAGGTGAACGACATCGACGACGTCTACCTCTACAACATCGACCAACTGCAACAGATCGCGAGCGAGGGGCGGATCCGGCGCGAGCGCCAGATCGTCGCCTGCCGCGAGCTGATCGCCGCCTTCTTGCGGGAAAAGGGGATCGAGGCCCTCGCCACGCTGCCCGACTTGCGCGGCGGCGCTCCGGGGCGGAGCCTGCCCGATCCTCCGGGACGCCCCCTCACCCATCCATGAACCGCCCCCTTCTCCTCGGCACCCGCGGCAGCGAGCTGGCCCTGGCCCAGGCCCGAATGACCCGCGACGCCCTCGCCGCCGTCGGCTGCGAATGCGAGATCCGAGTCGTCCAGACCATCGGCGACAAGCGCCCCGACCTGAAGCTGAGCGAGTTCGGCCAGGGCGAGAACCCCGTCGTCGACAAGGGCATCTTCACCAAGGAACTCGAAGAGGCCCTGCTCCGCCGCGAGGTCGACTTCGCCGTCCACAGCCTCAAGGACGTGCCCACCGAGCTCGCCCCCGAGTTCGAGATCTGCGCCACCCTGCCCCGCGCCGCCACGCCCGACGTCCTCCTCTCGACCGAAGCGGGTCTCGGCGCGGACCTGACCCTCCTGCACGGCCGGACCATCGCCACCAGCTCGGTGCGCCGCGCCCGCCAGTTGAAGTGGCTCTGCCGGGACGTGGCGGTCGTGGACATCCGCGGCAACGTGCCCACGCGCATCCGCAAGCTGATCGCCAATGCCGCCAGCGGGGAGTGGCACGGCATCCTCCTCGCCCGCGCCGGACTGGAGCGGCTCGGGATCTTCGCGCCCGGCTCGGCGTCCTTCGAGTTCGAGGGCACGACCGTCCAGGCCCGGGAGCTGGACGAAGCCCAGTTCCTCCCCGCCGCCGGACAGGGCGCCGTCGGCATCGAGATCCTCAAGGAAAGCGCGGCGGTGCGCGAAATCCTCGGACAGATCAACCACGCCCCCACCTTCACCCGGGTCGCCGCCGAGCGCGCCTTCCTCGCCGCCCTGAAAGCCGGTTGCCAGACGCCCGTGGGCGCACGGACTTGGTTCGAGGACGATGGAGAAACCCTTGCGATGGCCGTGCGCGTCTTCGACGAGGCCGATCCGGAAAGCGAGCCCTTCGTCGCCGAGGTACGCGGCGCGGCGAGCGAGCCGGAAGCGCTGGCGGGGATGTTGATGGAGATGAAAGGCGCGAGGTTTTTCCATTAGGCCAATAAGACATGAAGACCGCTGCACCAGATGTGAAGCTCAAGTCTTCGGATGTGGTTCGTGCAGACCGCATTCCCGGATTTCAGGATAATCTTCTTAGCACCACGGTGCGAGTGACACGATCAGGTTGGACGTCCTGCTTGGTTAGCACATGGTCGCCTGCCACAGGCAGTGTAGAATCAGCCACCGAGCATCGACTTAATTCCTCTGAGCTTGATCTTATACGAGATGCACTCAGAAGGCTTTCATCTGTTTCGGCTGTTCCGATTACCTGTGACGATATGCCAATATTGCGACTTTCCTTTCACACTGAGTTTGGAGAGACCTCCTTCGAGGTTCTGGAGTTCCACCCACAAATGCCAAAGCCCGCATTCAGCCATCAATATTTCGAGAGACATGGAATCTCATTCATCGACCCTTTCGGTCTCAGATCAAACAACAAGCTGAAGCGGGTGCAGGCAGCCGGGCAAAGCCCGGTGCTTGATCCTTGACAATATGAGCAAAAAAACCGGCATCTGCTACCTCGTCGGCGCTGGCCCCGGCGACCCCGGCCTGATGACCTTGCGCGGCAAGGAGTGCATCGAGATGGCCGACGTGATCGTCTACGACTACCTCTCCAACGCCGAATTCCTCCAATGGGCCAAGCCGGAGGCGGAGAAAATCTACGCGGGCAAGAAGTCGAAGGACCACGCCATCCCCCAGGGCGGGATCAACCAGCTCCTCGTCGAGAAGGCGCGGGAGGGCAAGGTCGTGACCCGCCTCAAGGGCGGCGACCCGCTCGTCTTCGGCCGCGGCGGCGAGGAGGCCGAGGAGCTGCGCGACGCGGGAATCCCCTTCGAGATCGTCCCCGGCATCAGCTCGTCCATCGCCGGCCCCGCCTACGCCGGCATCCCCGTGACCCACCGCGGCCATTGCACCCAGCTCACCATCTTCACCGGCCACGAGGACCCGACCAAGGAGGAGTCCTCCCTGGACTACGCCCAGATCGCGAAGGCTCCCGGCACGAAGGTGATGTTGATGGGCGTCGAGCGCCTTCCCATCATCACCGAGGCGATTTTGAAGGCGGGCGGCGATCCCGGCTTGCCCGTGGCCCTGGTGCGCTGGGCCACCACCGGTCAGCAGCGGACGATCGCCGGCACGCTCTCGACCATCGCGGAGATCGCACGGCGCGAGAACTTCCAGGCCCCCGCCGTCGCCGTCTTCGGCACCGTCGTGAACTGCCGGGAAAAGCTCAACTGGTTCGAGGAGCGCCCCCTGCGGGGCAAGCGCATCGTCGTCACCCGCACCCGCCCGCAGGCGAGCGGGCTGAGCCGCCGCCTGCGCGAGCTCGGCGCCGACGTCCTCGAGATGCCGACCATCCGCATCGAGCCCTCCCAGGGCGAGGACGCCCGCGAGTTCGCCCGCCTCGTCGTGGACGCGCACACCTACGAATGGCTCATCTTCACGAGCCCGAACGCGGTCGACCATTTCTTCGATGCCTTCTACAAGATCCGCTCCGACGCCCGCGAGATCGGCGGCGCCCGCATCGCCGCCGTCGGTCCCGGCACCGCGGCGAGGCTGAAGGACTACCGCATGGCCACCGACCTGATGCCGAAGAAGCACGTCGCCGAGGCCCTCGCCGCCGCCTTTCTCGAGGACGTCGGCTCCATCGAGAACACCACCATGCTGTGGGTCCGGGCCGCAGGCGCCCGGGACGTGAGCTCCAAGGCCCTCGGCAAGGCCGGCGTCAGCCGGGACGAGGCCATCGCCTACCGGACCGTGCCCGAGACCGGCGACCCGA
>CAYMMC010000239.1:0-5217 GCA_964391125.1 uncultured Akkermansia sp. | reverse complement strand
GAGTCTTGAGCCGAAGGCTGATCGCCGATGAAGGAGCGTCGCTGTTGAGCCGTGACCACAGGAAACTGCGAGCCTTTGTCCTTTCGGACGATCTCGTCATGCGCGTGTACGACGCGACCCGAGCGTTCCCTCGCGAGGAGACATTCGGCGTCACGTCCCAGATGAGGCGTGCGGCATACTCCGTGCCCTGCAATATCGTCGAAGGCTGCGGCCGCAATACCGAGAAGGACTTCCTCCGGTTCCTCGACAACGCGTCCGGCTCGCTCCGCGAACTCGGCTACCTGATCGGACTCTCCCGCAGGCTGGGATACCTGCGGGCCGATCTGGCCGATGATCTGGAGTCCAAGCACGACGAAGCGTCGAGAGTGCTCGCGGGCCTTATCGCCTCGCTTCGATCGTCCCCCGAGAACCCCCGATAGCCCACCACTCCAACCTCAGGACTCAGGACTCAGGACTCAAGACCCCATGCCCGTCTCCGTCTTCATCCAAACCCTGAACGAGGAGGCGAACCTGCCAGGCTTGCTGGACAGCGTCTCCTGGGCCGACGACGTGATCGTCCTCGACTCGCTCTCCACCGACCGCACCAAGGAGATTGCCCTCGCCCGCGGCTGCCGGTGGTTCGAACGCCCCTACGACGGCCGCGGCCCGCACCAGAACTGGGCCATGGAGAACATCCCCTTCGAGCACCCCTGGGTCTTCTACCTCGACGCCGACGAACGCATGACCCCCGAACTCCGCGCCGAGATCGAGCGCATCGCCGCCGAGTGGGACCGGGGCGAGCGCTCCCGCGAGCGCGGCGACCCCGTCGCCTACTACTGCGGCCGGCGGAACTACTTTATGGGCAAGTGGCTCCGCCGCGCCATGCCCCCCGGCAACATCATGCGCTTCTTCCAGCCCCCCCACATCCGCTTCGAACGCCTCGCCAACCCCGCGCCCATCGTTGACGGCGCCGTCGGCTACCTCCGCGAGCGGTTCATCCACTACAACTTCAGCAAGGGCATCGCCGAGTGGCTCGAACGCCACAACCGATACTCCACCTACGAGGCCCACGAGACCATGAAGGCCCTGCGCGAGCGCCCCGTCCGCCCCGCCAACCTCCTGAGCCGCGACCGCAACACCCGCCGCCTCGAACTCAAGAACCTCTCCTTCCGCCTGCCGGGCCGCCCGTGGCTCAAGTTCGCCTACATGTACCTCGCGCAGGGCGGCTTCCTCGACGGCGGCCCGGGCCTGACCTACTGCGTCCTCCAGGCGATCTACGAGTACCAGATCGTCCTCAAGGTCCGCGAGATGGAACGGGCCGAGCGGGGCCTGCCGCCGTGAGCGCAGCCGGAGACGCCCTACCGTGAACGCGATGGGACCGCTCAGGCCGCTGCTGCGCACCGCCAAACTCGCTGTGCTCCGACGGCGCGCCGAGCGCCTCGCACGCACGCCCTGCCCCGACGAGTCCGCGCCCCTCCCGCCACCACCCGGCTTCATCGTTGCCTGTGGGCGATCGGGCACCACCATCCTCGGCAGACTCTTCGCGCCCCACCCCGAGATCGCCTACCTCCGCGAGCCGTACCACTACTGGGCGCAGGTCGATCGCCGGTGCGACGTCACGAACCTCCACTACCGCGTCCGCGGCCTCTGGTTCATGGACGCCGAGCAACGCTCCGATCGCGCCCAACTCGTCTTCAACCGCCTGGTGATGGGCGAGCGTGCCCGCGCCGGCAAGCCGATGGTCGTCGAAAAGACGCCGCACAACGTCGCCCGCATCGGCTTCCTCGAATCCCTTGCCCCCGGGGCACGCTACGTTCACATCGTCCGCAACGGCATCGACGTCTGCCGCTCGATCGAGCAACTCGCCACCGAGCAGCCCTACCGCATGGCGTTCAAGAAGCGCTACAACCAGTGGTGGGGCGAAGACGGCGCGAAGTGGCGAGCCCTCGCCGAAGAAGGCCCGGGTCGCGGCTACTTCGCCGACGAGGTCGCTGCGCTCACCACCGACGCCGGGCGCGGCGCGTACGAGTGGCTCACGAGCCTCAGCGAGGCCGACCGCTGGCGCGATTCGCTCGGCGATCGCCTCCTCGAAATCCGCTATCCCGACCTGACCGCCGATCCGCGCGCCTGGCTCGTCCGCCTGTGCGAGCACTTCCGCGTTAGCGCGCCGAGCGACTGGATCGAGGACGTCCTCCCGCTGGTCGGGCGGGAGCGAACCCGAACACGAACACCGATCTCCCTTCCGCCCGGCATGGCCGCCGCCTTCAACACCTTTCAGGATCGCCACCGCTTCGAAGGCCGCGCCGAGCCGATCGCCGTCGCGGAGGTGGCCCGGTGAGGATCATCCACTACCTACGCGCGATCCGGCTCGAAGAGGGCGGCATCGTCCGCGCTGTCCTCGACCTTGCCACCCTCACAGCCGCCTCGGGACACGACGTCCGCGTCGTCACCTTCGACGACAGGGACGCGCCCGAAGCCTGGCTCGATGGCGGCACTGCGCCAAACCTCGAGCGCATCGAACCCCCGGCAGGCACGCTCGGCCGTTTCACCCCGCCGCAGATCGAGCGCTGGCGAACACTCCTCACGGGCGCAGACGTCCTGCACCTCCACGCCGTCTGGCACGCCGCCAACTCGCAACTCGGAGCCTTGGCGGAGAGCCTCGGCATCCCCTACGTCGTCAGCGTCCACGGCATGCTCGACGACTGGTGCATGTCCCAGCGCGGCTTGAAGAAGCGGGTCTTCCTCGCCGCCTTCGCACGCCGAACCCTCGAACGCGCCCGATTCGTCCACTGCACCGCCTCCGGCGAACTCCGCCAGGCGAGCAGGTGGTTCCCGCGCGGCCGAGGCATCGTCATTCCCCTGGTCTTCGACCTCGCGCCATACCGCGCGCTGCCAGGTCCCGCGCTCGCCGCCGACAGGTTCGGCCCACGCGGAACCCGCGACCTCGCACCCGGCGAGCCTGTCGTGCTCTTCCTCTCACGCGTCCACTACAAGAAGGGCGTGGACGTGCTCATCCGCGCCGTCGCGGAACTCGCCCGGATGTCCCGGCGCGTCCGATGCATCGTGGCCGGCACGGGCGACGACGCCTACCTCGCTCAGATGCGCGACTTGGCCTCATCCCTTGGCGTCGCCGACCAAGTGCGATTCGTCGGTATGGTCACAGGCGACGTGAAACTCAGCCTCTACCAACTCGCCGACGTCTTCGCCCTCCCGACCAGCCAGGAGAACTTCGGCTTCGTCCTCCCCGAGTCGCTCGCCTGCGGCACGCCCGTCGTCACCACCGAGGGCGTCGACATCTGGCCCGAACTCGCCGAAGGGGGAGGTGCCGTCATCGCCCCACGCACACCCGAGGCCTTCGCCCGCGAGATCGCTGCCCTCCTCGACGACCCGCGCAGGCGAGAGTCCATGGGCACACGCGGGCGAGAATGGGTGATGCGCTATCTTGACGGCCAGTCCGTCGCCCAACGATACGAGGACCTCTATCGCCGGGCGGCGCCCGGCTCGGTCGCCGCCCCGGAAGCATGACCAGCGGAGGACGTCGGTGGATCGCAACAGCCGCATGATGATCAAGGTCAGGGCCGCCTCCCAGCACGTCACCTGGTTCCTCGGGCAGCGATGCCCGACCATCTCCCCTCTCACCTTCGTCGTCGGATACCCCAAGAGCGGCACGACGTGGGCCGCCCAACTCGTCTCCGACTACCTCCGGCTTCCCTTCCCCCGCTTCAGCCTGCTCCCCATCGCCTTCCCCGCCGTCGTCCACGGCCACTCCACCATCTCGCCACGCATGCCGCGCTGCGTCTACTCGATGCGCGACGGCCGCGACGTCATGGTCTCGCTCTATTTCTATATGGCACGCAACATCCCGGACGGAACCAGCCCGCGCGTCCCCGGCCACGTCGCACGCTGGTTCCCGAACCTGAAGGACAAGGCCGACGTACGCGCGAACCTGCCCCGCTTCCTCGAAGCCGAGGCCGCCCGCCCTTCCGTGCGTGGCGCGGGATGGAGCGACCATGTTCGCTCGTACCTCCGCGCGGCCGGACCGAACCCTCTCGGCCGCCGCGGGCTGGTCATGCTCCGCTACGAAGACCTGCTGGCCGACGGCCCGGAGACGCTCGCCCGCGCCATGTCGCTCCTCACCGGCGAGGAACCGGACGAACTGAGCGCACGAGAGGCCGTCGAGCGCTTTTCCTTCTCACGCCTCACGGGAAAGAAGCGCGAGGGCGAGCGGGCGAAGTTTCTCCGCAAGGGCGGCTCAGGCGACTGGCGGAACCACTTCACCCGCGAGGCCGCCGCAGTCTTCCGCGACCGTTTCGGCGACGCACTGATCGAGACCGGCTACGAGCCGGATCATGCCTGGGTGGAGACCGTCGCCTGACCCTCGCCCGGCACCGCACCCGGCGAACCCGCAGGACTCGCAGGGCGTACCCAACCCTGCCCCACGGAATGGCCGGGGCGCGGCGATCGTGCCCAAGTCGCCCGTCCTGCCCGGCCGATAGTATCGAGACCCGGGACGGAGATGCACGGGCGAACGCCGCTCGCGCCCCTCCCGGCGGCCGAGAGGCGGCTCGGGCGGCGGCGAAACGGATCCGATGGACTTCCTCCTCACCATCTACTTCTTCCTGCTCGCCGCCATCGTCGCGGGGCTGATGGCCTACGAGTACCTCGTCGGCAAGAAGGACCTGCTCTGCATCCGCAACTTCTTCCTCCTCGGCTTCATCGTCTTCCAACTCACCAGCGCAACGATCCCGCTCGTCACGCAGGACACGCGGCCCTACATGCTCCGCGATCTGACCGGCACCGCGGGCATGTACGCGGTCTGGTCCACCATCTTCGTCGTCGTCTTCTTGCTCACAAGCGCGAAGGGGTGGATCGCCAGGCCTCTCGCTCGATGGATGCCCACCACGCACGTGATCCCCAGCGTGCCGATGATGCTGGTCCTCGCGTTCCTGCTCACGGCCGCCGCCGTCATCCTCCACCAGGTCATCGTCTACGTCCCGCTCGTCGGCGTCATCGGCGACTACTTCGCCATCGCCTTCGCGGCCATCGCCTGCGGCCTGGTCGGTTGGGTCTGGGCGCCGCGCCTGATGAACCCGCTCGTCGTCGCCATCGTCTGCATCATCGTCCTCGCTAACGCCGCAAACGTTGTCACAGGCTCCTTCGGACGCCGCCAGTTGATCGCCGTCGCAGGCGGCCTCGTCTGGGGCATGTACTACTCACACTGGCGCTACCTGCCCATCC
>CAYMMC010000238.1:0-5231 GCA_964391125.1 uncultured Akkermansia sp. | reverse complement strand
CACCAGTTGACCATGCGCTTGCCGCGGTAGATGAGCCCCTCGTCGAAGAGGTCGACGAAGACCTTCGAGACCCAGCGGCTGTAGGCCGCGTCCATGGTGAAGCGCTCGCGCCCCCAGTCGCAGGAGCAGCCGAGGCGCTTGAGCTGCTGGATGATGATCCCGCCGTGCTCCTCCTTCCACTCCCGGACCTTCTCCAGGAAGGCCTCCCGGCCCAGGTCGCGGCGGGTCTTTCCCTCCTCCTTGCGCAGCTTCTGCTCCACCTTCGACTGCGTGGCGATCCCGGCGTGGTCGGTGCCGGGCAGCCAGAGCACGTCCTTGCCCTCCATCCGGGCGCGGCGGGCGAGAATGTCCTGGATGGTGTTGTTGAGGACGTGGCCGAGGTGGAGGATGCCGGTGACGTTCGGCGGGGGGATGACGATGGAGTAGGCGGGCTTCGAACCGCTCTCGTCGCCGCGAAAACAACCGGCGTCGAGCCAGCGGGAATACCACTGGGTCTCGACCTCGCCGGGCTGGTAGGCTTTGGAAATCTCTTCCGACATGGTGAATTGGAGCTGAACGGCTGGAGGGCCAACCGCTAGGCGGCTGGACGGGCCCGGGGAGTCCCTCCCCGCATGGCCGCGGCCTCCGTTCGGACGGAGGGGCGGAAACGATGGGTCGGTCCGGCCCTTTTGTAAAACGGAATCCCCGTTTCGCGATTGCGTTCGGTCGGGGATTGCTTAATAATGCCCCGTCCACTCCAGAGTCAGACCCGGCCTCCCGATCCCTTCCATGACGTGCATTCCCGCGAGACTCCGCGCCGCGCTTCGCTTCGCGGCGGTCGGCGCCCTCCTTCTCGCCGCCGCCGCGCCCCTGTCCGCGAAGGACTGGGACACCTACAGCATCGGCGGGCGCGAATACGTCTCGGACGAGAACGTGGCGAGATTCTACGGCTTCGAGCGCTTCGCCAAGCAGGGCCCCGACCGCATCTTCAAGCATCCCAGCCTGATCATGACCTGGAAGATCGGCTCGGAGTCGATCTACGTGAACAACATCAAGTTCTGCCTCAGCTTCCCGGTGGTCGAGAACGGCGGCATGGCCATGCTCTCGACCGTCGACCTGGCGAAGCTGGTCGATCCGGTGGTCCGCCCCAGCTACATCCGCAAGCCCATCCTCTTCGACACGGTCGTCATCGACGCCGGCCACGGGGCGCACGACACCGGCGCGAAAGGCCCCTACGGACGGGAGAAGGACTACGCCCTCGACACCGCCCTGCGCCTCGAGCGGGAGCTGCAGGCCCGCGGCTTCAAGACCCTGATGACCCGCCGCGAGGACGTCTTCCTCACCCTCGGGCAGCGCGTCGAGATCGCGAACCGGCAGAAGAACGCCATCTTCGTCAGCGTCCACTACAACTCCTCCGGCGCCAAGACCTCCAACGGCATCGAGACCTACGCCCTCGCCCCGCAGGGCACGCGCTCGACCAACGGCGGCAGCCCGTGGAACTCGTCCCTCACCGGGAACATCAGCGACGCGGAGAACATCGCCCTCGCCACCGCCGTCCACGCCCACGTCATCTCCGACATCAAGGCCGTCGACCGCGGCATCAAGCGCGCCCGCTTCAACGTGCTGCGCGGCATCAACAAGCCGGGCATCCTCTTCGAGGGCGGCTTCGTCACGAATCCGGCCGAGGCCAAGCTGATCAACGACCCGGAGCACCGCCAGCGCCTCGCCGCCTCGATCGCCGAGGCCGTGGTCCGCTTCAAGACCGCCGTGGGCAAGCGCTGAGCCGCCCCGCGGCAGTCCTGCGGCAGCCCTGCGGCGAGGGGGGCGCTCAGACGCTCTCCCCGATCCTCCCGTCCGGGATCGCGCCCATCGCTCCTGGCGGCGTCCGACCGAGGCCGCTCGGCTTCGGCTTGTTTCGACAGCCTCCTGGCTTCCGCTCCACCGGGTCGACTCAGTGCTGGTAGCCCAATTCGACCGAGATCCGCGTCATGTCGGGCTGGCCTCCCTCGCCCCAGAAGCGCGCCGCCTTCGCCAGCACGCTCAGGCCCCGCCCGAGATCCTTGCTCGCGACGAGGTCGACCTCGCGGCCGAACACGACGTCGAAACCGTCGTCTTCGAAATGGTGGTAGCTGGCGGACAGCTTCACTCCGGCGCCCGTGGTCGCGCCGAGGACGAGATGGAGATCGCTGAGCCCCCCGGCGGGCGTGGCCGCGAAGCGGTCGGCGAAGCCGTTGAACCGGTGGTTCGTCCCGAGGGGGAACTGGTATCCGATCCCCCGGTCCGACCCGAGCCGCTCGAACCCGACGGTGGCCTCGATCCCCTCCGCGATCTCTTTCGAGAGAGCGGCGTGGGCGTAGGCGGCGGCGTAGTCGTTCGGATTTTCGTAGGCGTCGCTCTGCCGCGCGAGCTCCGCGTAGTAGGCGATCCCCGTGTCGCCGACCGGTCCGCTCAGGATGGCCCCGACGCTGCGGTTGCTGTTGGCGTCGCCGGCCTCGTTGTGGAGATCGAGCGAATAGAGATAGGTCGTGAGCGTGCCGAAGGGCAGCCCCCGGTACTTCGCGTTGAACAGATGCGAACCTCCCTCGAAGTCGGTGTGCGGGGCGAAGAACGCGTCCGACCCGAAGATTCGGTTCACCTGCCAGACGTGGCCGTAGTGGACCTCGAGCGCCTCGGACGGCTTCCACGTCGCCGTTGCGGCGTCCATGGTCTGCTGGTTCTGCCGCCACGAGACGGCGCCGAGGTAGCGCTGGTTGTCGAGTTCGACGGCCTGGCGGCCGGTCTTCAGCGCGAGGGCTTCCCCGGCGGATCCGTAGGCGACCCAGGCCTGGTTCAGCTCGTGGGACTCGGGATCGGCGATCACCGTCCTCGCCGCCGGGCCGTGGACGCTGGCGGCTCGGTAGCTCCTGCGGTCCATCGCCAGGGTGCCCTCGTATTCCGCAAAGGCACTGAAGCCGGAAATCTCCCGGAGGAGCAAGCCGGCCCGGTGGCGCATGGTCGCCGCGTTCGACGCTTCGAAGCCCTCCTCCTTCCCGTGCTCGTAGCGGATCCTCGTATCGAGGGTCGGCTTGACCAGAGCGGGCGCCCGGTCGTCGAGGATCAGCCCGCCGGGTTTATCCCCGGCCGAAACGGAGGCGGAGAAAACGGCGAGGGCCGTGGCAAGCAGGGGGGTCGGCTTCATGCGGCGCAGGGCGAAGCGCGTCCAATATTGCCCCGACCGGGCGGACGGTCAATCGGCGTCCTTTGCGCCTGCGGCGGAGAACGCCTGACGGCCGCCCGCGAGGGCATGCCGCTCCAAGATGGGGCCGACAGATCGGCGAAGCGAACCTCTACCGACGGCGTCTGGTCCGTTCCATCCGGGCGGGAGTTTCCTTGTGGTTATGGCTGGCGCCGAACACCACCACGCCGTCCCTGCCGTCCTCCTCCAGCTTCAGCCGGAAGGCGGTTTGCTTGCTCGTCTGCCCCGGATTCCAAAACAGATAGTTGCCGTCGGACTCCTTCTCGTACTTCCATCCTGCCACCGCGAGCTGGCCCAAGCCGACCCAGACGGCTTCGCCGTTCTCCTCGAACTCCACCCAGATCTCCTGCGGCACCGAAGGGTGAGTGAAGTGGGCGCTTCGGCCCACCAGGGGGTTCTCCTCCTCCGGTTTCGTGGCCGCCGTATCGGCGGGACTGCCCGGGATGAGCGGGCCGGCGGCCAGGAATTCCGCCAGCCGCTTCTCCTCCTCCGCCACCCCGAGGGCTTCCTCCACCTTGTTCTGCCGTGTCAGCTCCGTCTTCAACTTGACCAGTTCTTCTCCGTAGATCTCGTAGACCTTGCCGACTTTCGGCTCGGCCTCGCGGTGGAGACGGCTCAAGTTCTCCGTGTAGGTCTTGCGCAAGCTCTGCAATTTCGGGATCCCTTCATAGGCCCCCTTCGGAGGCTCCGCCCCGGTGCGGAACGAGGCAATCTCCTGGCGGATCTGCAGCAAGGCCTCGAAGTCTCCCGCCGTTTGGGTCGCGGTCTCCAATTTCCGCAATTCCTCCTCGTAGCGGGTCTGGAAGGCATGGATGGATTCCGTCAGCTCCGCGACCTTCCCTTCCATGGCCGCCTTCAAGTCGTCCAGAGAGGCCGATCGGGCTGGCGTCATCCAGACGAGGCACAACAGGACGAACAGGGGAACTCGCAGCTTCATGGGAGGCTTGGATTGCTAGGCTTTTCTTCTTCCATCCCATCGAGTCCCCGCCGAAAGTCCGGGGTCGGAGCGGGTTCGAGGGAGGTAGGAGTGGAGGGCGCCAAGGGCCCTCAAGGGAGCAGAATCGCCCGATGCGGGACGATGAGTCAACGGATTTCTCCAGTGATCTGGGGGCCTGCCCCGGATGGGCTTCGCCGGGGCTTGGAAAAGCCCCGCTCCACTGTGCGTCGGAGTCCGATTCGTTCGACCGCCGACAGATGGCCCGAGAGTGGCGCAAAGCATCTTGATCGGCTTCAGGCGGCAGCGCCTCCCCCACGAATGGACCATCGCCAGATGCTCTTCGGCTTCCTCGCGAGCCACCTCCCGCCGCACCTCGTCGGTGGCCTTGCCGGCGAGAGCCATGACGTGGTAGCGGTCGAAGACCTTGGCCGCTTTGGGAAGGTGCTCGGAGACTCCGCTTTGGAAGGCCGGGCCCATGTCCATGGCAACCTCTTCGGTCGCCTCCGGCGAGCTCCACAGCAAAGGACTCCACCGTGGCGGCGTTCCCCCCCTCGGCCGTGTGGAGAAGGTTGCCGCTATCCAGATCGGCGAAGCAGGTCACGTGGCGATGCCCTTTGCGACGGCTCGTTTGCCTCGCTGCGCTCGCCCTTCGGGCTGCCTGCGGCAGGCTATCTTCGCCACGCTCCGGTTCGTCCACCCCGACGCGGGTGACCTTGCTTCAGTCGTCGGCGGCATGGGCCTTGTCGACGTCATGCGTCAGCAGGCGCCTGGGTCCGCCCGGCGGGCGGTGGAGCGGAGTCGGAGCGACCCTGTCGAGGACGCTTCGGAACTCGCCGAGCAGGGACCGGTTCTTCAGTTGATCGACGGAGTATCCGGGCACGCTGGCGGTTTTGTCAGCCACACCGCAGCAAGGACCCCGCCGGAAACCGTACAAGTGACGAAACCGTCGCAAAGGATGCCGGGGCGAGGCCGGCCGGCGGGCGGAAACGCAACGGCACCCCCGCCGCCCGCCCATAAGCAACTACTTCTACTTTGTCTTTTTCAATTTTCCGCGTATGATCGCGGTTTAGACCATCCAAC
>CAYMMC010000237.1:0-5239 GCA_964391125.1 uncultured Akkermansia sp. | reverse complement strand
GGTTTTGCCTCGAAGCATCACTCATGCCGAACACTATTGGCTGGAAGCCCATGCATCGTGCGTGGACGCCGAAGGCCCTTGCCGTTCCATTCGCTTCCGGGCTCGCGCCAAGCACTGCCTTGTGAAGCGGACGGGGCTGCACCGGCCTCCGGTCGTGGCAGACCGGCGCATGGGCTGGAAGCCCATGCCACTGCCAAGGCCACCGCAGCTTCCTTTGTTGCGCCAGAAACGGTCGTTAATCCGTATTACGTCGCCTGTTGGGAGGCCGCATCAATAGTGCTTCCCGTGCCTTTTCGCGGCCATCCTTCCCATCTGGAAAAGTGGAATCAGGGGGGACCGCTTCCGTCGTCACTCCTCCGGCGGATCGGGACCGGGCGCGCCGGAGTCCCGTCGCGCCTCAGCCGATGTTCGCGTGGGCGGCCGCGGCGGCGACGCCGGGGAGGAGGCGGGGGAGGAGACGGTCGAGCCGCTCCAGCGATCCGGTCGTCTCCACGAGGACGGGAGCGGGCGCGGCCTCGGCGGGGCGCTCGCCCGCCGCCTCGGCCTGCTTCGCCCGCAGCAGGCTTTCCACCCGGCGGGCCACGGCCGGCCCGGTGTCGACGACGGCGACGCCCTGCGGCAGGCGCCGCTCGATGACGGGGCGCAGGAAGGGGTAGTGGGTGCAGCCGAGCACGAGGACGTCGGCGTCCGCGGCGATCAGGAGCGCCAGCGCCTCGTCCACCGCCGCCTCGGCCTCGGGTCCGTCGAGGACGCCGGCCTCGACCAGCTCCACGAAGCGGGGGCAGGGGCGCGTGATGACCCGGATGCCCCGGGCGTGGACGCTGAGGAGCTGGTGGAACTTCTCCCCCGCGAGCGAGGCCTCGGTCGCGAGCACGCCGACCACGCCGCTGCGGGTGCGGTGGGCGGCGGGCTTCACGCCGGGCTCCATGCCGACGACTGGCAGGGGGTAGTCCTCCCGCAGGGCGCCGGCGGCCTGGATGGTGGCGGAGTTGCAGGCGAGCACGAGGATCTCGGCGCCGCAGGCGAGGAGGTAGTCGGCGATGTCGAAGACGCGCCGCCGGATCAGGGCGGGGCCCTTGGTGCCGTAGGGGCACCAGGCCGAGTCGCCGACGTAGTGCAGCGAGGCCTCGGGCATGAGGAGGCGGATCTCCCGCAGCACCGAGAGCCCTCCGACGCCGGAATCGAGCAGTCCGATTTTCACGGGAGGGAGGTCATTTCTTTCCCGGCCAGCGGTATTCGACCGGCTCGGCGGCGGGCTGGGCGAGATCGGCCGGCGAGGGCGGGGCGATGTGCTCCATCTTGTCCTTGGGATCGAGGTTCTCGTTCAGTTGGGCCTCGGTCACCGCTGCGGAGACGACTCCGCCCTCGGGCACCTCGGCCCGGGCGGTCCAGAGGATGGCGTTGAGGACGAGGCGGCGGAAGTCGTCGATGGCCCAGTTGCGGTGCCAGTGGCCCCCGGTGAAGCCGACGCCGCGCCCGCCGTCGGGGCGCTCGACGGCCCAGAGCAGGGTCTGGCGCCGGCCGAGCCCCTTTTCGCCGTCGGGCGTCCAGTGGATGTAGCGGTTGATGTTGGCGCGGGTCGGCACGCCGACGACGATGTCCTCGGCGGTTTTCGGATCGGCGAAGCGCATGTTGTAGTACCATTCGTCGTTCGCGCCAAGGCCGGGCACGCCCCGACCGATGGGGTGCCCCTCCTTGACTTCGGCCCTGGCGGTCCAGTGGGGGTTGGTCGAGTAGCCGCTCTCGTAATGGCCGCCGATCCAGCGTTTGAAGCGCTCGCCCTGCTCGCCCGCGGGCACCTCGACGGCGTAGTGCATGCACATGAGGCCGACGCCCTCGGCCAGCATCGACTCCAGCTTGGCCTCGTGCCCGTTCGCGGGATGGCCGGCGTTGCCGTCGGCGTAGATCACGATCGCCTTGGCGCCGTCGAAGACGGATTCGTCCTCGGGCCAGCCGTCGTGGACGACCGTCGCCTCGACCGGAAGGCCGCTCTGCTCGTTGAGGGCGCGCGCGAGGAGGATGGCCCCGGCGTTGAACTCGTGCTGGCCGGAGGGGTGGCTCCTCTTGCCGGCGACGAGGACGATCTTCGTCTTCTCGGCGGCGGCGAGGGCCCTGTCGCCGCAGGAGCTCTGCCCCAGGGCGAAGGCCAGGGCCAAGGCGGCCATGGCGGCGATGCCCGGAGGGCTGGCGAGGAGGCGGAGAAGGCGGGCGTTCATGGGCGGAAGGAACGGATACGGCATCCCCCGGAAAAGGGGAAGGCGCTTTTTGCGGGCTTCCCGCCCCGGTCGCTTAGTCCTATTTGGTTAGATTTGCAGGCAGGCCGCGAAAAGCCAGAAAAACACCGGGAATTTGGCCGCAAAAAGGCTCAAAAAGCAAAACGGGCCCCTGCCCTAGCCAAGCTTTTGTGACTCTTGCCTTTCGTGGCCATCCCTTCCATTCAACAAAGTAGACTCAGTCGCCGTCGAGGAGGCGGCCCAGTCCGCCGAGCACGCTGCCCTCGCCCTTCGCCTTGCCGCCCATCGAGGGGGCCGAGCGGATGATGCGGTCGGCCAGGCGGGAGAAGGGCAGGCTTTGCAGCCAGACGCGACCGTGCCCGCGCAGGGTCGCGAGGAACAGGCCCTCGCCGCCGAAGATCATCGACTTCAGGTTGCCGGCGCGTTCGATGTCGTATTCGATTCCCGGCGAGAAGGCCACGAGGCAGCCGGTGTCCACTCGCAGGGTCTCCCCTTTCAGCTCGCGCTCGATGATGGTGCCGCTGGCGTGGACGAAGGCCCTGCCGTCGCCCCTCAGCTTCTGCAGGATGAAGCCCTCGCCGCCGAAGAAGCCCGCCCCGAGGCGCTTGTTGAAGGCGATCGTCACCTCGGTGCCCAGGGCGGCGCAGAGGAAGGCGTCCTTCTGGCAGGTGATCTCGCCGCCGATCCGGGACAGGTCGAGCGGCACGATCTTGCCCGGGAAGGGCGCGGCGAAGGCGACCCGGCGCTTTCCGGACGCGCCCGTGTTCGTGAAATGCGTCATGAAGAGCGACTCCCCGGTGAGGGCCCGCTTGCCCACCGCGAGCAGCTTGCCCATGAGTCCCTCGTCCGGCTTCGAGCCGTCGCCCATCTTGGCGACGAAGGAGATGTCCTCCTCCATGTAGTTCATCGCGCCGGCCTCGGCGACCACGGTCTCGCCCGGATCCAGCTCGATCTCCACGATCTGCATGTCGTCGCCGAAGATCTCGAAGTCGATCTCGTGCGAACGCCCCCGCGTCGCCAGGGGGGCCGGTGCGGAAGCGACCGCCGGGGCCGCCGGGGCCATGGGCGCGGGAGCGGTCGCCGGGGCGGGGGGAGGCGCGACGGACGGCCCGAAGAGAGAGGGCAGCACCTCCCCGGCCATGGCCCAGTTGGCCATGCCGCCGCTCCAGACCCGCGTCTGCGGAGTGATCGCGCCTTGGCTGACCAGGGCGGGCAGTTCCGCCTCGGTCGTTTGGAGCTGCTCGTTGCTAGCGGTCGCGTAATGCCAAGTTTTCATGATCGTGTGGGTCGGGGATCATAGAACGGATTTCGCGACGGGGCAAAGCCCAAGCGCAACGCATTCCGGAGAAAACGGACTTCCGGCGGGCGCCCTCGCGCCGTCCCCCGCCGGAGCACGAGGCGGAGGCCGGAGCGCGGGAGGCCTCAGTCCGCCAGGATCTGCTCCAGCACGTAGGGCAGGATGCCGCCGGCGTTGTAGTAGTCGACCTCCGCCGGGGTGTCGAGGCGCACCTTCAGCGGCACCGAGAGGCTGGTGCCGTCGGCCTTGTGGGCGACCAGGGTCGCGGGCTGCATGGGCTTCAGCTCGCCGGCGATGCCGACGATGTCGAAGGTCGCGTCGACGAGGTCCTTGACCTTCTCGAAGTCGGCGGGATCGGCGAAGTTCAGCGGCAGCACGCCCATGCCGATGAGGTTGGAGCGGTGGATGCGCTCGAAGGATCTCGTCACCACGGCGCCGACGCCGAGCAGGCGGGTGCCCTTGGCGGCCCAGTCGCGCGAGGAGCCCATGCCGTAGTCGTCGCCGGCGATGACCACGAGCGGGGCGCCGTCGGCCTGGTAGGCCATGGAGGCGTCGTAGATGAAGGTGGGCTTCGCCCCGGCGAGGGGGGCGATCTCGGCGTCGGGCGCGGGCACCTCGGAGGGGCCGAAGTATTGGGTGTAGCCGCCCTCCACCCCGGGGCACATCAGGTTCTTGATGCGCACGTTGGCGAAGGTCCCCCGGGTCATGACCCGGTCGTTGCCGCGGCGGGCGCCGTAGGAGTTGAACTCGGCGCGCTCGACGCCGTTCTCCAGCAGGTAGCGCCCGGCGGGCGAGGTCGGCTTGATCGCCCCGGCGGGGGAGATGTGGTCGGTGGTGACGGAGTCGCCGAAGATGCCGAGGGGGCGCGCGCCGAGGATGTCGGCGCTGGCGCCCGCCTTGCTCTCGAAGAAGGGCGGCGACTGGACGTAGGTCGACTTGGGATCCCAGGCGTAGGTCGCCCCGTCCGATCCCTTGATCTCGCCCCACTTCGGGTTGGCCTCGTCGACGTTGCCGTAGAGCTTCGCGTAGACTTCGGGCTTCAGGGCGGCGTCGAGCTGCTCGCGGATCTCCGCCTGGCTCGGCCAGAGGTCGGCGAGGAAGACGGGCTCGCCCGCCTCGTCGGCGCCGAGGGGTTCGGCGACGAGATCGAGGTCGACGCGCCCGGCGAGGGCGTAGGCCACGACGAGCGGCGGCGACATGAGGAAGTTCGCCCGGACCGATCCGTGGATGCGGGCCTCGAAGTTGCGGTTGCCGGAGAGGACCGAGGCGCAGACGAGATCGCCCTGCTTGATCGCCTCCTCGATGGCGGGATGGAGCGGCCCCGAGTTGCCGATGCAGGTGGTGCAGCCGTAGCCGACCGTTTCGAAGCCGAGCCGGTCGAGCTCCTGCTGCAGGCCGGTGGCCTCGAGGTAGTCGGTGACGACGCGCGAGCCGGGGCCGAGCGAGGTCTTCACGAAGGGGGGCACGGTCAGGCCGCGCTCGTTCGCCTTTTTCGCGACGAGGCCGGCGGCGAGCATCACGCTGGGGTTCGAGGTGTTGGTGCAGCTCGTGATCGCGGCGATGAGGACGGAGCCGTGGCGGATCTCCGTGTCCACGCTGACCGCGGCGATGGTCTCGTCCGCGGCGAGGGGGTTGCTGAACTCGCCGGCGGGGGAGTCGAGATGCACGGGCGAGACGTTCGCCCGCTTCTCGGCGGGCATCTCGAAGC
>CAYMMC010000236.1:0-5240 GCA_964391125.1 uncultured Akkermansia sp. | reverse complement strand
CCCGCGCTCGAGCACGGGCAGGGCCTCGCCGTCGAGCGCCGCCGGCGTAGGCCAATGGGCCGGGCCTCCCGGCAGGGCCAGCCAGGCATCGGAGAAGGCCTCGACCCCGAGGGAGAACTCGGCCCCCGTCGCGTCGGCGTCGAAGCTCAGGCGCGAGGGCCACAGCGGCAGCCGCACCGATGCGTCGGCGAAGAGGGGAGGCGCGTCGCGGTCGGCGAGACCGTGCAGCACCCAGTCCGACCACCGCCGGAGATCCTCGGGCGTCGCCGGACGAGTCGTTTCGCTGGCTTCGGCAGGCGTCTGGGGCAGCGCCACGGCGGCTTCGTCTTGCGCCGGCGGCCCCGCCGGACCCGGCGGAGGCACCGGGACCTCCTGCGGCAGGCCGCCTCCCGGGATCATCGAGGCGAAGCACAGCACGAGGGAGGCGAGGCGGGGGCGGCGTTTCATGGCCGGGATTGTGCCCCAGCAGGGCCTCGCTTGGCAAGCGCGGAACGCGACCTTCGTCGCACTCGTGATTGCGGAATGCGGGCGAATTGACTTCCCTCCCGTGCGCCGCCCCGCTAGGCTCGGTGCCGATGAACGAGCCTCCCGAGTTTCTCCACCCCCGCCCCGGCGGCCTTTCCCGGCGCGAACTCCTCTGCGGCGGTGCGCTCGTCGGGGGGGCCGCCGCCGGCATGGCCTCCCTCCACGCGACCGCGCAGGAGGCAACGACCGCCCCGGCGGCGGACGAACGCCGCGCCTCGCCGAAGGCCTACCCGAAGCTGAAGTCCTCCATCAATCTCTGGGCCTTTCCCTACCCGGACCGCATGACCCTGAGGGAATGCCTCCAGCTCGCCAAGGACGCGGGCTTCGACGGAGTCGAGCTGAACTACGACCTCGAGAGCGACCTCTCCCCGAAGTCCGGCCCCGCCGAATACGCCGCGATCCGCAGGATGGCCGACGAGATCGGCATCGCCATCAGCGGACTCTGCAGCTTCCTCTTCTGGCCCTACCCGCTCACCAGCAACGATCCCGCGAAACGGGCGCGCGGGCTCGATCTCGCGGGCCGCATCGCCCGGGCCGCGAGCGATCTCGGCGTGGAGGACGTCCTCGTCGTGCCGGGGGCGGTGAACATCCCCTGGCGCGACGACCACGAGCCGGTCCCCAACGACGTCTGCGACGCCCGCGCCCGCGAGGCGGTCCGCAAGCTGCTCGCCGACGCGGAGAAGCTCGGCGTCTACCTCAACATGGAGAACATCTTCTTCAACGGCTACCTCATGACGCCGGCGGAGATGAACGCCTTCGTCGATTCCTTCGGGCACGAGCGCTGCCGCGTCCATTTCGACACCGGCAACATCATGCAGTATCAGCAGCCCGAACACTGGATCCCCCAGCTGGGCGGGCGCATCCGGAACGTGCATCTCAAGGAGTTCCACCGCGCCGGCACGGACCATTCCCTCGAATGCTTCCGCCCCCTCCTCGACGGCAGCGTGGACTGGCCCGCAGTGGTCGAGGCCCTCGACGCGACGGGCTACGAGGGCTACCTCACCTTCGAGTATTTCCGCCCCTGGAAGCACTATCCCGAAGCCCTGATCCACCAGACCGCCGATTCCCTGGACCGACTCCTGGGGCGGAAGTGATGCCGCTCCTCCGCGGGTCGAGAAGCGCAAGGACCACGCCGCGCCGGGCGCGTCAGGAGGTGCGCCCTTCTTCCTCGAAGCGCCTCGCGCAGGCGATCAGCTCGGAGGGCGAGTCGATGCAGTAGTCGGGCCCCTCCGTCTCCATCGCCTCGCGGCCGTTCGTGCCCCAGCAGACCGCCAGGCTGCCGACGCGCGACTTCCGGGCCGCCTCCATGTCGCGGGTCTCGTCGCCGACATACATGGCGAGCGAGGCGGACACGCCGGTCTTGCGGAGGGCGCCGAGGATGCGGTGGGCCTTGCCGAAGAGGCTCACCCCGGCCTCGATGAACAGGAAGCAGTCGAGCAGGCCGAAGCGGCGCAGCACGGTGCGGACGTTGTCGGCGGAGTTCGAAGTGATGATGCCGAGGCGGTAGCCGGCGCGGTGCAGGTCGAGGATCGCCTCGCCCGCGCCGGGGATCATCTCGACGGCGTCCATCCGGTCGTGGAGGACCTTGCGGATGTGGGCCCCGATCTTCACCGCCATCAGGCGCGAGATCCCGAGCTGGTCGAGGAGGGCCCGGGTGTTGAGCTTGCGCAGCTCCCGAACCTCATCCGCCGTCACCGTCTTCAGCCCGTAGCCTTCGGCGAGTTCGTTGAAGATCGCGATGCCGGCCTCGATCGTGTTGGCGAGGGTGCCGTCGAAGTCGAAGATCAGGAGCGGCTTGGCGTTACCGGGCATGGGAGGGGGCGCAAGGTCCGGGCGGATTCTCGGTTGGCAAGCGATCAATCGCCCGTTGCGGCCGCGGCGGCGGCCTCAGTCGGCCTTCGCTCCGGTGACGCTGAGCTGGTGGCCCATGAAGGACTTCCCGTCGAGCAGCTCGACCGCCTTCTGGGCTTCGGCGGTGTCGGTCAGGTCGATGCGGAAGGCCTTGGTCCGCTCGTCGCGTCCCGGGCCGGTCTCCTCGCGCCGGACGATGGTGCCGATCCCGGCGAAGAGGTCGGCGACGTCGGTCTCGCTGGCGTCGGCGTTGAGATTGCCGACGCTGAGGGCGGGCGAGGTCACGGTCTCGATGACCAAGGGCCGCACCTGGCGGCTCGGCTTGTCGATCTCGTCGGAGGCGCCGCGCGAACGACCGTTCCGGCCGCGCTCGCCACGCTTCCTGCCTTCGCCGCGTTCGGATTGACGGGGCGTCCGTTCGGCCCTCGCCTCGCTACGCCCTTCGCTCTTGGCGCCGGTCACCAGCATCTTGCGCCCCTGCCATTCGTAGTCGTTGAGCGCGGCGGCGGCGGCCTTGGCCTCCGCGACGCTGCCCATCTCGACGAAGGCGAATCCCTTCGACCGCCCGGTGGCGCCCTGGGTCACCACGGAAGCTTCGACGACGCTGCCGTGGGTGGCGAAGAGCGTCTCGAGATCGGCGTCGCTGGCGTCGTAGCTGAGGTTGCCGACGTAGAGCCGAGGCGTGGTCGGCTCCACGTAGACGGGGGCGCGGCGCTCGCGCTTGTCGGCGCTCGCCTCCTTGTTTCCGCCCTCGGCCCTCGCGGGGCGGGACTCCCGCGCAGGGCGGGGCGCCTGCGGAGGAGGGCCGGCCTTCGCGCCCGGATCGTAGAGACCCAAGGTGATCAGCTTCAGAAACTTCTGGAGGGCGGTGGGCTCCGGCGGCGGCGCGGGGGATTCGCGGCGCGGCTTGCTGGCGACGTGGTCGGAGGGACGGAAATCGCCGGTCTTGGTCGATTCGCGGTCGGAGGAGCGGGAGGAACCGCCTCTACGGCGGCGGTTGCGGGAGCGGTCGCCGCTGCGGCCTTCGCTGCGGGGACGCGGATTGCGGGGGGGGCGGCTCTCGCCGGAGGACGGTGGTTGCATTGGGGGGTGGACAGGAGTTCTGCGATCGGTCCGGGGACTCCGCGAGCGGGCCGGTCACGGCGGGAGGAGGAGACTGTCCCCCCGCAGGGGCGAATCAGCGGCCCCGGATTCGGCCTACCCTAGTGTATCCGGCCTGATGAGCAAGCGATTAGCTCCGCTTTGTTCGGATGCTAGCCGGCGGCCCTCGCCCGCTTCGCGGGCTCGCCGGGAATGGGGACGGCGGCGATCAGCTTCCGGGTGTAGTCGGACTGGGGGCGCTCCACGAGGTCGACGGTCCTCCCCGCCTCGACCACCTTGCCGTGGCGCATCACGACGGTGCGGTCGCAGATGCGCTTCACCACGCTGAGGTCGTGGGAGATGAAGAGGTAGGAGAGGCCGAGCTTGTCCTTCAGCTCCATGAGCAGGTCGATGACCTGGGCCTGGATGGTCACGTCGAGGGCGGAGACGGCCTCGTCGCAGACCACGAACTTCGGCTCGACGGCGACGGCGCGGGCCACGCAGAGGCGCTGGCGCTGGCCCCCGGAAAACTCGTGGGGATAGCGGTTCATGGCGTCGGCGGGCAGTCCGACTTCCTCCAGCCATCGGGCGGCGGCTTCGCGGCGGTCGCCGTCGAGCAGGCCATGCTGGATCGGCCCCTCGGTGAGGATCTCCAGCACGGTGAGGCGAGGATTCAGCGAGGAGAAGGGATCCTGGAAGATCATCTGCAAGTCGCGCCGGTAGGGCCGCATGGCGTGGTAGCCGAGGCCGCGCAGGTTCTCGCCGCGGAAGCGGATTTCGCCCTCCTGCGGGGTCTCCAGCCCGAGGATGGAGCGGCCCAGGGTGGTCTTGCCGCTGCCCGATTCGCCGACGAGGCCGAGGCATTCGCCGGGGAAAATTTCGAGGGAGACCCCGTCGACGGCGCGCACCCAGTCGACCGTCCGGGCGAGGACGCCCCGTTTGATGGGGAACCAGGTTTTCAGGTCCTTCACCGAAAGGAGCGGGGCGGCGGCGGCGTCGCGCGGGGGCGACTCGCGGGGCGCGTCGGTCAGGCGCGGCACGGCGGCGAGCAGTTCGCGGGTGTAGGCCTCCTGCGGATCGGCGAAAAGCGGCTCGACCTCGCCTTCTTCGACGAGGCGGCCGTCCTTCATCACGAGGACGCGGTCGGCGAGCTCCCAGATCACGCCCATGTCGTGGGTGATGAAGAGGATGGAGGTGTCCTCCGCCTTCATCTGGAGGATCAGCTCGAAAATCTGCGCTTGCAGGGTCACGTCGAGGGCGGTGGTCGGCTCGTCGGCGATGATGAGGCGCGGATGGAGGATCAGGGCCATCGCGATCATGACGCGCTGCCGCATCCCGCCGGAGAACTGGAAGGGGTAGGCCCGCGCCCGCTCCTCCGGGTCGGGGATGCCGACCTTTCCGAGCCATTCGACGGCGCGCGCCCATGCGGCCTCGCGCGAGGTCTCCGGCTCGTGGATGCGGACGACTTCGGCGAGCTGGCGGCCCACCGGATGCAGCGGGGAGAGCGCCGTCATCGGCTCCTGGAAAATGACGCTGATCTCCTTGCCGCGAATTTTGCGCAGTTCCTCGATGGGCAGGGCGAGGAGATCCTTCCCGTCGTAGATCGCCTCGCCGCTTTCGACCCGGCCCGGGGGATTCGGGACGAGGCGGATCGTGGACATGGCGCTGACGGTCTTGCCGCTGCCCGACTCGCCGACGAGCCCGAGGATCTCGCCGGGCCGGATGTCGAAGGAGAGATCCTCGACGGCGCGGATGACGCGGCCCTCGACCTCGATGGTCACGGT
>CAYMMC010000235.1:4895-5247 GCA_964391125.1 uncultured Akkermansia sp. | reverse complement strand
CCCCCCGTCCCCGCGTGCTCTGGACGAGACCGCCCTCGGAGGGAAGAGCGGCGTTCCGGCGCCGGAGCGGCAAATTTTCCTGCGCCCTTCCGGCTTTTTAGGACCACGTCCGCCTTCGGCGGCGTAGAGTGGCTTGAAGGACGCTGCGGCCCCGGAGCCGTCGCTCCGGTGGCGCATGAACCGTCGCGACATTCCCGAATACTCGATGAACGCGGTCGGCTCCGAGAGCCTTCGGGACCGCGGCGTTCTCGTGATGGGCCTGTCGCATTCGGTCCGCGACGAACCGCGCCGGATGCGGCCGCATTTCCACAACTTCTTCCAGATGTACCTGCTCTTCGGGCGGACCAAGGTG
>CAYMMC010000235.1:0-4885 GCA_964391125.1 uncultured Akkermansia sp. | reverse complement strand
AATACCGCCTGGCCGAGCCCGCCGTAGTCTTCATCAGACCCGCGCAGGTCCACCCCCTGCGACCGGGGAGCTCCCTGGACGGATACACCGTCTCCTTCACCCAGGCCTTCTTCGACAACCAGATGCCCCCTCCCAGCCGGCTGCTGGAATTCCCCTTCTTCTTCGCCGACCCCGAGAGCTCGCTGATCCGCCTGGACGAACGCGAGCTTCCGAGAATCGTCCCCCTCTTCGAATCGCTCCAGGAGGAATACGACGAGGCCCGTCCCGACGCCGAGGACATGCTGCGCACGATCCTCTGGCTCCTCCTGCTGCGGCTCTCGAGGCTGAGCCAGCGCCCCTCGGCGCAGCGGGCGGTGTCCCGCGCCCGGGTCCTGGCCCGCCAGTTCTCCCTCGCGGTGGAGACGCACTTCCGCGAATGGCACCACCTCGCCGACTACGCCCGGCTTCTCGGCGTCAGCGAGAATCACCTCAACGACACGGTCCGGGAGCAGACCGGCCATTCCGCCGGCGCCATCATCCGGAGGCGGCGCCTGCTGGACGCCAAGCGCCTGCTGCTGCATTCGGACCTGGGCGTCGCCGAGATCTGCTACCTGCTGCGCTTCAAGGAGCCCTCCTACTTCGCCCGCTTCTTCCGCCGCCACGAAGGCGTCAGCCCCAGCGAGTTCCGGGAGCGAATCCGTGAAAAGTATCGGTGAAAGCTCTCTTGATGCCATTCTGCCGCCTTGAGTGAACCCGCGGAAGACCGGACGGTCCCCGTCGGCCATGAAAGATCCGGACTTCGAATACGGGACCGCCGCCGTCCAGCCGCCGCCGTCCCGGACGGCGAACGAGACGGCGATGGCGGTCCTGCTGGCGATCAGCTTTTCGCACCTGCTGAACGACACCATCCAGGCGTTGATCCCCTCGCTCTACCCTCTCATCAAGGAGAAACTGAGCCTGAGCTACGCGCAGATCGGGCTCGTCACCCTGACCTTCCAATGCACCGCCTCGCTGCTGCAGCCCCTCGTGGGCCTGGCCACCGACCGGCGTCCCATGCCCTATTCCCTTTCCGTCGGGATGGGATGCACCCTGGTCGGCCTGCTGCTGCTGGCCTCGGCGCATTCCTTCGCGATGATCATCGTCTCGTCGGCCCTGGTGGGCCTGGGCTCGTCGGTGTTCCATCCCGAGGCCTCCCGCGTGGCGCATCTGGCCTCGGGCGGAAGGCGGGGGATGGCCCAGGCGCTCTTCCAAGTGGGCGGCAACGCCGGGAGCGCCATCGGCCCCCTCGCGGCGGCGCTGATCATCATGCCGAACGGACAGGGGTCGGTCGCCTGGTTCACCCTCCTGGCCGCCTTGGGCATGGTCGTGCTCTGGCGCGTCGGAGGGTGGATGTCCGCCCGCCTCCGCGCGGCCTCGGAGGGCCGGGGCGCCCACGCCCTCCCGCCTTCGTCGGAGCGCCTGCCCCGGCGCACCGTGGTCCTTTCCCTCTCGATCCTGGTGGTCCTGATCTTCTCGAAGTACGTCTACCTCACCAGCATGACGAGCTACTACACCTTCTTTCTGATGGAGCGCTTCGGCGTCGGCGCCACCCGCGCCCAGCTCCTGCTGTTCGTCTTCCTCTTCGCGGTGGCGGCGGGCACGATCCTGGGAGGGCCCATCGGCGACCGCATCGGCCGGAAGCCGGTGATCTGGGCCTCGATCCTGGGGGTGGCGCCCTTCACCCTCTGCCTCCCCTATGTCAACCTGCCAGCGACCGTCGTCCTCAGCGTGCTGATCGGGGCGATCCTCGCCTCCGCCTTTTCGGCGATCCTCGTCTACGCCCAGGAGCTGGTCCCCGGCAAGGTGGGCCTGATCGCGGGCCTGTTCTTCGGGCTTGCCTTCGGCATCGCCGGCATCGGCTCCGCCGTGCTCGGCAAGATGGCCGACGCCATCGGCATCGAGACCGTCTACCATCTCTGCGCCTACCTTCCGGTCCTCGGCCTGGTGGCCGTCTTCCTCCCCGGGCGGCGGAGGGCGGACCGGACGTGAAGGGCATCCGGGGGCACGCGTGGCGCGGCGTATCGTGCAAGGCGTGGAGGAAGGGCGGAAAAACGGAGTTGAGATCGCGCCCAAGCGATGCTAGCCGAACGGGATCGGCCCTCCCGTCCGCGCCGCCTTCCGTTTGGAGGCGGCGCGAACTGCGGCGCCAGGAACGGAACGGGACCCCGAACCCCGCAACGCAAGCCCCGAACCCAAGATCCGAATGCGCGCGCCCGCCCGACTCTCCACCGCCGACGAGGCCATCGCCGCGATCCCGAGCGGAGCGACCGTCGCCGTGGGCGGCTTCGTCGGGGCGGGGCATCCCGAGCTGCTCACCGCCGCGCTGGAGCGGCGCTTCGTCCGGGAGGGTTCGCCGCGCGACCTCACCCTCTACTACTGCGCCGGCCAGGGCGACCGCGGGGATCGCGGCCTGAACCACCTCGCCCATGCCGGCCTCGTCCGGCGCGTCGTCGGAGGGCATTGGAACCTGGCCCCCAAGCTCGGGGCCCTCGCCCTCGCCAACGAGATCGAGGCCTACAACTTCCCCCAGGGCGTCCTCTGCG
The DNA here is from genome assembly GCA_964391125.1 of uncultured Akkermansia sp. Taxonomy (GTDB): domain Bacteria; phylum Verrucomicrobiota; class Verrucomicrobiia; order Verrucomicrobiales; family DEV007; genus Arctic95D-9. Next base: position 2,324 of record CAYMMC010000235.1, on the reverse strand, counting down.
TGCTGCTGCGCGAGATCGCCGCGAAGCGGCCGGGGCTCTTCACCAAAGTGGGGCTGAACACCTTCATCGACCCGATCCACGGCGGCGGACGCCTCAACGAGCGCACCGTCGAGCCCCTCGTCGAGCGGGTCGAGTTCGACGGCGAGCCCTGGCTGCGCTACAAGACGATGCCGGTGACCGTCGGGCTGATCCGCGCCACCGCGGCGGACCGGCGCGGCAACCTCACGATGGAGCGCGAGGGCTTCATCGGCGAAGTCCTGCCCATCGCCCAGGCGGCGAAGAACCACGGCGGCATCGTCGTCGCCCAGGTCGAGCGTCTCGTCGACCGCATCGCCGACCCCAAGGCGGTGCGGGTGCCGGGCATCCTCGTCGACCACCTCGTCGTCTCGGACGGGGAGGGGCACGACCAGACCTTCGGCGAGACGTTCAACCCCGGCTACGTCGAGAGCGGCGACGACCTCGCCGCCGTGCCGCGCCTCGGCTTTTCCGAGCGATGGCTGATCGGGGCGCGGGCCCTGCGCGAGGTGCGGGCGGGCGACATCGTGAACCTCGGCATCGGACTGCCCGAGACCGTCGCGGCGGTGGCGGCGGAGACGGGACGGCTGGGGGAGTTCACCCTGACGGTGGAGAGCGGCCCCATCGGCGGCGTGCCGGCCTCGGGCCTGAGCTTCGGATGCAGCCACTTCCCCGAGGCCATCGTCGACCAGCCCTCGCAGTTCGACTTCTACGACGGCGGCGGCATCGATCTCGCCGTGCTCGGGGCCGTCGAGATCGATCCCGAGGGCAGCGTGAACGTGGCGAGCTTCGCGGGGCGATTCGCCGGGGTCGGCGGCTTCATGAACATCGTCCAGAGCGCCCGCCGGCTCGTCTTCTGCTGCACCTTCCGCGCCGGAGGGCTGGAGGTGGCGATGGAGGACGGGCGGCTCCGCATCCTGCGCGAGGGGAGGCATCCCAAATTCGTGCGGCGGATCGGCGAGGTCTGCTTCCACGGCCCCTCCGCCGTCGCGCGGGGGCAGGAGGTCCTCTACGTCACGGAGCGGGCGGTGTTCGAGCTGACGGGCGAGGGGCTCCGTCTCGCCGAAGTCGCGCCCGGGGCCGATCTGGAAAGCGAGGTGCTGGGGCAGATGGCCTTCTCCCCGGCGCTCGCGAGCCCCTTGCGGAGGATGGCCCTCGGAGCGCCTTCGTAGCGACCGGGCGCTTGGACGATTTCGACGAGGCCCTCCGCCTCGTCGGCGATGTCCTGGAGTCCGCCGATGGCGGCGAGGATCTCCTCTTCGGTGGCCTCCGCAGGGAGACCGAGTTTCTCGGCGATGTTCTTTTCTGCTGTGTCTGGGTTGCTTGGATTGCGCCCGGTCTCCGAGCGGTTGGTGATTTGTCGGCCGCCCTGGTTGTTGGGACGGTTGGTGAGGGCGAGACCGGCCAGGCGGCGCGGGCGCACCCGGCGGACGCCGCCCGGCCCTTCGCCGAGATCCTCGAGGTCTCCCGCGTCGTATTCGGTCGAGAAATATTTGTAGGTGCCGTCGTTGAGCGCCCGCGCCCCCAGGCCCGTCCACTCCAGCTCGCCCCAGAGCTGTCCGTCGCGCACCTCCACGTTCATCAGCCAGGCGAAGGCCTCGGTGCGCTGCGCCGGATCGTGGGACAGACGGTCCGCGTCGACCAGGACGCCGTCGAAGTGGGGATCCTCCCGCTCCCCCGGGAACCCGGCGGCGATGGCGGCCAGCGCGTCGGCGTCGATCACCTGGACGACGGACTCGTCGCCGAGGCGGGCCGGGTGATGGCCCGCCACCTCGATCTGCTGCCAGCTCCGCTGGCGCGGCGCGAGAGTTTTGCGATTGTGGATCTGGAGATTCATGGTAACATTGATGCGATGCCGGTTTCGACTGGCAGTGATCCGACCCCTGCGGCGGGTGCGCCTATGCAGGGGGAGGTGGCCCGGGGAGGCACCCATCCCGTCCGGGCTTCTATTCCTTCTTCTCGCGGCTCCATTCCAAGATTCCTTGCTGATGCCGCACCATGCGACGCACGCCGTCCTGCGGCATGAAAGTGATCATTCGCCCGTCCGCGTCCGTCTCCGCCCAAGCGACCATTCCCTCGCCCTTTCCGTAGCGTCGGAGGTAGGCGGTGTTGGTCTCCTGCCTCCAGATTTCGTGAGGATGATGAATCGTGGCCTCAGCCTCTGGCAGTTGCGCAAGTCGGCGCGCAACGTCGTCAGGGCTCTTGTCTCTCCAATGGTCCAACAGCGAGCCGTCGATTCGCACCGTCCTCCCCGTCGGGTCAGTGATGGCGACCCCGTCGCGGACGCGCCGCGCTGCGTCAGCGGGGTT
>CAYMMC010000234.1:0-5265 GCA_964391125.1 uncultured Akkermansia sp. | reverse complement strand
TTCTTGCGGCACGTCGTCAGGCGACCTTTGATCGAAAATTTTGTCGTGTAGTGTGCCTCATTCCCATTCTTTGCAAGATTTATGCTAACACGACCTAGATCCGTCCCGCGATGGCGTCGCCCATCTCGGCGGTGCCGACTTTTTTCTGGCCTTCGCCGCCGGTGAAGATGTCGCCGGTGCGGTAGCCTTCGTCGATCACGGCCTTCACCGCCGCGTCGATGGCGTCGGCGGCCTCGTGGCGCCCGAAGGAGAAGCGCAGCATCATCGCGGCGGAGAGGATCTGGGCGATGGGGTTGGCGACGCCCTTCCCGGCGATGTCGGGGGCGGTGCCGCCGCTCGGTTCGTAGAGTCCGAAGTAGAGCCCGTCGCCCTTGCTCTCGCCGAGGCTGGCGCTGGAGAGCATGCCGAGGGAGCCGGCGATCATCGCCATCTCGTCGCTGAGGATGTCGCCGAAGAGGTTCTCCGCGAGGACGACGTCGAAGTCGCGGGGACGGGCGACGAGCTGCATCGCGGCGTTGTCCACGTATAGGTGGCTGAGCTCGACGGAGGGGAAGCCCTTGGCCACCTCCTCCACGGTGCGGCGCCAGAGCAGCCCGTTCTGGAGGACGTTGGCCTTGTCGATGGAGCAGAGCCTGCCGCCGCGCTTCTCCGCCGCCGCGAAGGCGACCCGGGCGATGCGCTCGATCTCGCTCCTCTTGTAGACCATGGTGTCGATGGCGACCTCCTCGCCGTCGCGGATCTCGATGGACTTGGGCTGGCCGAAGTAGAGTCCGCCGGTCAGTTCCCGCACGCAGAGCACGTCGAAGCCGCCGGCGATGCGCTCCTCCTTCACCGGGGAGGCGTGGGTCAGGGCCGGGAAGCAGACGGCGGGACGGAGGTTGGCGAAGAGCCCGAAGTGCTTCCGCAGGGGCAGCAGGGCGCCCCGCTCGGGCTGGAGGTCGGGCGGGAGGGTCTCCCATTTCGGACCGCCGACGGATCCGAAGAGGATGGCGTCGGCGGCTTCGCAGGCCTTCACGGTGTCCTCGGGCAGGGGATGGCCGACGGCGTCGAGCGCGGCGCCGCCGACGAGCTTCTCCTCCATCTCGAAACGGAGGTCGAAGCGTTCGGACACCTTCCCGAGCACCTTGCGGGCTTCGGTCATCACTTCAGGGCCGATGCCGTCTCCGGGCAGCACCGCGATCTTGTAGGTTTGGCTCATGGGGCGAGACGAAAGGCGGGATCGCGCGGGGCGCAAGGCGGAATTGCAGGGGAGTTTCGAAGCGATGCCGAACCTCGGCGCGGCGGGAGTCAGCGCTGCCAGCGCGCCCATTCCAATCCCGGATGGTCGGCGCGGAAGGTGACGACCCGGGTGTTCTCCACCTCGGTGACGTAGACGGTCCGGCCGTCCGGCCCGCCGAAGCAGAGGTTGCTCGGCTTGGCCCCGGGCAGGGCGATCTCGTCGAGGATCTCGCCCCGCGGCGAGACGACGACCACGGTGCCCTTGCCGTAGCGGGTGGCGTAGAGGTTGCCCTCGACGTCGACGCGCATGCCGTCGAAACCGTGGTCGGGGAACTGTTTCAGCAGCCGCTTCCCACCCAGAGCTTTGGCGTCCGTCAGGGTGTAGGCCCAGATCCGGCGTTGTTCGCTCTCGTTGACGTAGAGGGTCTTGCCGTCGGGGCTGAGGTCGATGCCGTTGGTGGTGCCCAGGCCCGAGGCGAGCAGGGTGGTGGTCCCGTCGGGGTCGATGCGCCAGAGCTGGCCGGTCTTGTCCTTCCAATTCGGATCGCTGGCGTAGAGCGTGCCGTCGGCGGCGATGGCGAGGTCGTTGGGCTGGCTCATGCGCGGCTCGTGGGCCAGGACGGAGACCTCCTTGGTCCCGGGGTCGATCTTCAGCACCTTGTGGCCGGTGTAGTCGGCGACGTACATCATGCCCTCGCGGTCGAAGCGGATGCCGTTGCCGGTGCTGCCCTCGGGCAGAGTGACGAAGAGCTCGCCCGTGCCGTCGGGCGCCACCTTGCCGATGTTCGCCTTGTCGCCGAAACTGACGGCGTAGAGATTGCCGTCCCGGTCGCAGGCGGGGCCCTCGATGCCGGGGGTGAAGAGGGCGGGATCGGTGAGGGGGACGGCGCTCTTGCCGCCGTCGGGATCGGCCAAGGCGGCGGGGAGCAGGCAGGCCGCGAGGGCGGCGGAGAGGAAGGGTCGGACAGGGTGGGGTCGACGGGGCGACAGGGTCGGGTCTTGGGCCATGGGGGCCATTCTCGGGAGCTTCGCGGAGCGGGTCAAGCGGGGAAAGCGCCGGTCCCGCAATGCGCGATGCGTCATTCCGATCCCGTCGCGGCCGGCAGGGTCACGTCCTCGACGCGGAGCTGGCACCTCAGGAACTTCACGTCCTCGACCTTGCCGGGGACGAGGATGGTGACCTTGTTCCAGCGGAAGTTGGAGACCTTGGAGGAGATCATGGACTCGAAGGGCTGGAGCGCCCCGCTCCAGACGGCCATCTTCTCGCCGTATTCCTCCTCCGTGGCGCTCTCCTCGCGGCGGGGCCGGGCCGGGCCGTAGTCGCCGAGGAGGCGGCATTGGTTCAGGGTGAAGCCGTAGGGGTTGCCGATCTCGAGGTGCAGCTTGGCGCCGACGTCGCTCTGCTCGGCGCCCTTCACGGCGACGAGGAAGGCGCCGTAATCGGTCTTGAGGACGGAGGCTGCCTTGGAGTCGACCTCGACGTGGGCGAACTGGCCGCCGCCTCCGCCGCCGCTCGCCTCGGCGGGCTGACGGTTGAGCTGGGCGTTCTCGACGACCATGGCGAAGCGGATCATCTCGAGCTCCTCGCGGGTGTCGGCGGGGATCTCGATGTCGAAGGGGGTCCAGGAGAAGGGTTCCAGCGTCTTGGTGACGCGGTATTCGAAGGGCTTCAGGCTCTCCTGCCAGACTTTGAGCTTTTCGTTGCGCAGGTCGTAGTCCTCGTCCTCGGGCAGCTCCGGGGTGCCGCCGCCGTGGTGGCCGCGCAGGGTGAACTGCTGCACCGCGATGGCCTGGGGGTTGCCGATGTTGAGATGGACGCTGTAGCCGCCGGTGGCGAGGTTGAGGTCGATGCCCTCCATGCGGACGAGGAAGGTGCCGTGGTCGGTGAGAAGGGGGGCGTGGCCCTGCAGGTTGGCCCGCAGGTAGACCATTTCGTTGTCGCGGGACTTCATCGAGAGGACTTCGCCGAAGGAGTCCTCCAGGCTGCGGATGCGCTCGTCGAGGGTCTTGCCGCCGCCGGAGACGCCGACCTTGGTCTCGGCGGAGATGACGCGCGACTTCAGCTCGTCGACCTGGTCGCGGGTGTCGGAGCGCACGCCGCGCAGCTCGGCCTCGAGCCGGTCGATGCGCTCGACGAGGTCCTTGTTGCACCCGCTCAGGGCGAAGGCGGTCAGGACGGCGGCGCAGAGTCGGAAGTGGGGGCGGAGGCCTCTCATTCGAAGGAGTATCGCGCGGCTCGCCTCGCGTTCAACCGGGGAAATTCAGGGCGGCGCCAGGGGAACGGCCCGAACGGAGTTCGAATCCGGCGGATATCGGGTGGTTGATTTTCGTCCGGGTGGCCGACATTGGTGGGACGTCATCCCCAACGTCCGTCACGCCATGAAACGCGGTCCGCTCCCCTTCGCCGTCGCGCTCGCCGCGACTCTCTCGCCGTCCCTGCTCCCGGCCCAGACGGAGCTGTGGGGGGAGGACGGGGCCGCCTGGACGCCGGACTCCCGCCTGCCCGACTTCTCCTTCGCGGGCTATCGCCACGGGGACGAGGAACTGCCCCGTCCCGAGCCCGACGTGTCCGTGATCGACTTCGGGGCGGTGGGGGACGGCGAGACCGACTCCACCGCCGCCTTTCTCCGGGCCATCGCGGAATCCCCCGGAAAGACCATCAGGATCCCGAAGGGGACCTATCTGCTGGACGACCGTCTCGAACTGACCGAGGCCAACACGGTCCTGATCGGCGAGGGGTCGGCGGAGACCGTCCTCCATTTCCAGCGGGGCCTTCAGGAGATCGAGCCCACCGAGGCGGTCACCGGAGGCGGCCTCGCGACGAACCAGTGGTCCTGGTCCGGCGGGATCGTCACGGTGGGATCGCGCCGCCGCGGCAGCGGAACGGGCGTCGCCGTCGTCGGCGCCGCGGCTCGGGGAGACCGGGGAGTGGAGGTGGAGGACGCCTCCCCCTTCCAAGCGGGCGACCTGGCCCTGCTGCAGGTGAAGGACGACGCGGAGAATTCGCTGATCTCCTATCTCTACCGGGGGCGACCGGGCGACATTTCCCGGATGGACGACGGGCGCTTCGGCCTGTCCCAGGCGGTGAGGATCGCCAAGGTGGAGGGCCGCACCGTGACCTTCAGCCAACCGCTGCGCCTCGACGTCCGCCCCGAATGGACGCCGCGGCTGGCGCCGATCACCCATCCCTCGCGGGAGATGGGCATCGGCGGCTTCACCATCCGCTTTCCGGAGCGGCCCTACCGGGGGCATTGGATGGAGGACGGCATGAACGGCTTCGCCCTCAACGGCGCCAACAACTGGGCCAGGGACATCCGCGTCGAAAACTGCGATTCGGGCGCCTTCATCACCGGCTACTGGTGCAGCGTGGAGGGCCTCGTCCTGGAGAGCTCCCGCCGGGCCCACCGCAGCGGCAACACCGGGCACCACGGCATCACCCTGATGGGCTGGGAATGCCTGCTGCGGGATTTCAGGATCGGGACGAGGTTCTTCCACGACATCACGGTCTCGAGCGGTTCGGTCGGGAACGTCTTCTCGCGGGGATCGGGAGTCGATCTCGCGCTGGACCACCATCGCCGCGCCCCCTACGAGAATCTCTTCACCCAGACCCACGTCGCCGACGGCACCCGGGTGTGGGCTTCGGGGGGCACCCGGGGGCTGGGGCTGCACAGCGCTTCCGGCGGCACCTTCTGGAACATCGATTCGAAGCGGCGCTTCCCGCTGCCCGACGAGGGCTTCGGCCCCCCGGGCCTGGTCTTCGTAGGCCTGAACGCCGAGACGGTGGGGCGGGGCGATCTCGCGGAGGGCTGGCATTACGAACGGTTGCGCCCCGGCGACGTCCGACCGCCCAATCTCCACGAGGCGCAACTGGCGCGGCGGCTGAAAGGCGCGGACTAGCCATCCGCGCCCCCCCTCGACTCGACTCGTCTCGGGATCTGCGGAGTTCGCGCCGAAAACCGCCGATGCGCTGAAAAATCGGATTGCCGGATGCAATTGTTTAAGTTATCTGAAGCACCATGATCCGCTTGACCGCTCCGCTGCTGCTTT
>CAYMMC010000233.1:0-5293 GCA_964391125.1 uncultured Akkermansia sp. | reverse complement strand
AGCAAGGGCAGGAAAGGAGCACGCATCGCGACTGATGGAGTTTCCGCTTTTTTGCAAGGGTTTTTCCCTATCCCAAGAGCATGTCCTGATTCGACCGGCGGAGTCAACGCAATTCACAAGGAAGGGCCTGGGCCGCCGGATTGGCCGATGGCGGCCGACGCCGGGCTCCGCCGAGGGCTGGGCGGAGGAGCCGGGCTCGAACTTTCCGAGAACTCCGCTAGGGTTCCGCCATGAGCGATACCCTCCAGCGCGTCGAAACGGACGAAACTTGGCGGCGCGAGGCCTTTCCCGCCTGCCGCGACCGGATCTTCTTCGCCCACGCCGCCGTCGCCCCGGTGCCGCGGGCCTCGGTCGAGGCGATGGACGCCTTCAACGCCGCCTCCTCCACCGGCGAGCTCGACTACGGCGAGGTCTTCCTCGAGCGCATGGACCGCGTCCGCGGCGCGGCGGCGCGGCTTTTCGGCGGCGCGGGGGACGAGTTCGCCCTCCTCGGACCCACCAGCCTGGGCCTCAGTCTCGTGGCCAACGGACTCGACTGGCGGCCGGGCGACGAGGTCGTCACCTACCTCGACGACTACCCGGCCAACGTCTATCCGTGGAAGCAGCTCGAGCGGCTCGGCGTGAAGGTGGTCTACTTGCAGCCGACGCAGCTCGGCGAGATCACGCCGGAACTGGTTCGCGCCGCCGTCACGCCGCGGACGCGGCTCCTCGCCCTCGCCTCCTGCCATTTTCTGAGCGGCTATCGCCTCGACGTGCCGGCCATCGGAGCGATCGCCCGCGAGCGCGGCCTGCTCTTCTGCCTCGACGCCATCCAGACGGCGGGCGCCTTCCCCACGCCGGCGGGCGAGGTCGACTTCCTCAGCGCCGACTCGCACAAATGGATGCTGGGGCCCTCCTCCGCCGGCGTCGTCTACGTGGCCGGGGACCGGCAGGAGCAGCTCCGGCCCAGCCTCTACGGAGCGTGGAACGTGGTCTCTCCGGACTTCATCGCTCGCGACGGGATCGCCTTCGAGCCGGGGGCGCGGCGCTACGAGCCGGGGGCGCTGAACGTCGTCGGCCTGCTTGGGATGGAGGCGTCGATCGACCTCCTCGCCGGCGTCGGGATCGAGCGGATCGCGGCGCGCCTCCTCGAGCTGAAGGCCCATCTCTGCGAGGGGCTCGAAGATCTCGGCCTGCGTCGGCTCGGCCCGGCGGAAGGGGCGGCGGCCTCGGGCATCACCTCCTTCGCCGACCCGAAGGGGGCCGCGCGGACCGCCGCGCTCTTCGCCCGCCTCCAGCAGGCGGGGATCGTGGCGAGCTGCCGCCAGAGCCGCGACGGGACCCCCTGGATCCGCTTCAGCCCCCATTTCTACAACACTCATGCGGAAGTCGAGCAGGCCCTGCGCGTCCTGCGCGAGGCGGGCCGGTGACGCGGGGGGGCGCCGCTGGACCCGTTCCGCCACCGCTTGGGGCACGGTCCGCTTGCGTCGATCGGGGATCTGGCCTTGCGCTGACGGTTCAACACCCGACCGAGGCCGACGACCTCGGTTTGCGCCCCGGCGTCACCTCCCCCGTCGCACCATCCCGAACTCGAGCGAGAACTGGTGCTGCCCGCGCTCCGGCACGTGGACGGTCGCCTCGACGAGAAAGCCGTCGGCGACGTGCCAGGTGATCGCGTCGACGCGGTTCTCCGAAGGAAGGAAGCGCATCAGGCGCAGGACCGGCTCGCTCATGTAGTCGCTCAGCAGCGAGGTCACGACGTGGCCGTCGTCCGCGACCGCGTCGAGGCGCAGGGCGGTGACGCGGCTCTGGTCGCCGCAGAGGATGTAGTCGAGATTGGGATGGCGGCGGAAAAGCTTCTCCCACATCGCCTCGCCGCTGTTGCCGCGCGGTCCGTGGATCTTGGACCAGCGCATCCGCCCTTTCGGATCGTGGATGTAGCCCGCCGCGGTCCTGGGCTTCTCGGCGATGCCGAGGTCCATGTGGGTGGTGACGATGGCGCGGCGGTCGGGATGCTGCTTCAGCAGGGCGTCGGCCCAGGCGAGGACGTCGTCGGGCGCGTTGCATTCGAGGCTGAGGTGAAGGAAGCCGACCCCGCCGGCGTCGAAGGCCTGGGCGCTGTTGACGTTGTTCGCGGAGACATGCTGGTCGGTCCGGTCGTGGGCGTAGCTGCCAAGATACCAGGGCTCGTCGGCGAAGCTGGACGCGGGGAAATGCGCCTGGAAGAGGCGTGCGTCCCCTTTCGAGCTCAGGTCGTGGTTGCCCACGGCCAGGGCGAAGGGCACGACGCCGCGGAGCCGGTCGAGATGGGCTTTGGCGACGGCCCATTCCTCGGGCCGGTTCTTCTCGACGATGTCGCCGACGTGGGTGACGAAGACGATGTTCTGCGCCTCGCGGTTGGCGAGAATCCACTCGACCTGGGCGGCGAGGTGCCGGTTCTCCACTGGATCGTCGGAGGCGAGCCCGCCCCTGCAGACGAGGCCGGTGTAATGCTGCGTGTCGGGGATGACGACGAGGGTGAAGGCTCCCTCGGGCAGGGGCGTCAGCGAACCCGATCCGCTGATTTTCGGAATCTCCGGGGCGGATCGCTTGTCGTCGGAGGCGGGAGGATTGTCGGCGAAAACAGGGAGCACGAGGGCAATGGTGGCGGCGATTCCGGCGAGGCGGGGAGGAATGCGGCAGTTCATTTGTCGTCGGAGCTCGACCCGGGGCGGAGGCTCCGCAGCTTCCGGTCGAGGAAGAAGGGGGCGAAGGGGACGAGCGAGCAGAGGAAGACGAGGGCGCACCAGGCGAAGGAGAGCCGCTTCCGCAGCAGGACTTCGAGGAGACAGGCGCAGAGGGCGAGGAAGAGCAGGCCGTGGACCGATCCGACGACGCGCACCGCGAGGGGCTGGCCGGCGAGGTATTTCAAGGGCATGGCGATGCCGAGAAGGACCAGGTAGGAGATCCCGTCGAGGATCGAGGCGAGGCGGAGGCGGTCGATCGCGAAGCTGCGGAGATGGAGAGGCATGGGTCGCAAGAGGAGGCGGGCCAATCTCGCGCGGGATCGGGAAATGGAAAGGAGGGATTCCTTCCGCCGACGGGGCGGACGCCGGCCCCGCCATCCTTGTCGGAGAGCGAAGAGGTAGAGGAATATCGAAGGGTCGGCGGGGCTGGCGACGATGCGGCAGCCCCCTCGGGCGGTGAGGAGTTGCAAAACGGCGATGAGGAGTCCAGGGTTGTCCGGGTGAGTCGCGTGCGGAATGCGGGGTGGATGTGTTTGACCACACCCCGGCACCCGACCGCACTGGCCCTCCCCTCGCCACCGCGCGGCCTCGGCCAAGCAATCTCACAGAACAAGAGTTACACCCCCGACCGCTCCGTCATGACGATGTCACGCCGCCAGTTCCACGCCGCCCTCGGAGGCGCCAGCCTCTGCGCCGCCGCGCTCCCCGCCTTCGGCAAGGGCAAGGGGCCGGGTGCGCTGCGAGTGATCGCCTACAACGTCTACGTTTGCAAGGGATGGCCCAACGACCGCCCCTTGGCGAGGAAAACCGTCGCCTCCGGCCAGATGGCGCGACGTCTCGCGATGGAGCTGGCCTTGCACGAGCCGGACGTCGTCAATTTCTCCGAATCCCCCAGCGAGGAGATGGCCGCGGAGATCGCCCGGCATCTGGGCATGAACCACGTCCGCTTTCCGAGCGGCGGCAGTTGGCCGGGCACCCTGCTCAGCCGATTCGAGATCGCGGAGCCGGAAAACGTCCCGCTCGGGCGCGAGCGGCCCAAGGAGCTCTTCACCCGGCATTGGGGCAGGGCGACGATCGCCTTGCCCGGCGGCGAGCCCCTGATCGTCCATTCCGCCCACCTGTATCCGGGGAGCGACCCGGACGGGATCCGGCTGAAGGAGGTGGAGACGATGCTCGGAACGATGAAGGGGGATCTCGACGAGGGCCGGTCGATGCTGCTGATCGGCGACTTGAACCACCAACCGGACACGGAGGAATACCGGCGCTGGATCGACGCGGGCTGGACCGACACCTTCGCCGCAGTCGGCGAGGGCGGGGGGCTCACCATCAAGGCCGACGTCCCCCGGAGCCGGATCGACTACGTCATGGCCGCCGGCCCCATCGCGAAACAGATCGTGGAGTCGAGGCCTCTGTTCGAGGGGGCCTTCCGCCTGAACCTCGCCGACGAGGCCTCCTTCGCCCTCAGCGACCACCTCCCCCAGCTGGCGGTGTTCGGCGAGGGCGGGTGAAGAAGCGCCGCGGCGGCGGCGACCGGAGACACTCTCGGGGGCGTTCGCGCCAATCCCCTCATTCCCTCGGGAACTCCTCCAACGAAAAGACTTCCACGGCTTGGGTCCGACCCTTCACCTGGTGGTCGCCGAGGTCTTTGCAGAAGGGGCGGACCGAGGGCAGTTCGCGCACGAAGTCGCCCGAGAGCAGAACCGCTCCGCCCAGCTCCCGGGTCAACGACTCCAGGCGGAAAACCAGGTTCACCGGATCGCCCACGAGAGTGAACTCGCTCTGGCTCATGCCGCCGTAGGCGACCTTGCCCACGTGCAGAGCGACGCCGACCTCGAAACCGCGTCCGATCGCGTGAAAGACTTCGGGCCGTTCGGCGCGGATCCGTTCGCAAGAGGCGAGGAGTCGCTCCGCCGCCCGCAGCGAAGCGCGCAGGGACGGCTCGTCGACCACGGTCCAGTAGGCAAGGACGCTGTCGCCGATGAACTTGTCCACCGTCGCCCCCTCCTCGGAAAGGATGCGCTCGCAGTCGGAATACCAACTGCCGATGATCTGGGCGAGCTCGTCGGCCTCGAGCGCTTCGGAAAGGGAGGTGAAGCCTTTCACGTCGCTCACGAGGAGAACTGCCGGGGCGGACCGGATCATCGCGATGGTCGATCCGCCGAAGTCGTCCGGGTTCGGCGGAGCGGGCGGATCGCCCAGCTCCCCGTAGCGAAACTCGTGGTCGGCGAAGCGGATGACGTCGCCGTCCTGCAGTCTCCGCGCGGCGGTGACGCGCGAGCCGTTCAGATAGCTGCCGTTGAAGCTGCCGAGGTCGAAGAGATGAAAGCCGCCCTCCTGCCGCCGAACCATGGCGTGGCGGCGAGAAACGCGGGGATCGGCGACCACGACTTGGCATTCGGGGCTGCGCCCGATCAGAGTGACGGCGTCGAGCCCGAGGACTTCGCCGGTGGCAGAGCGATGGAGGAAGGCGTTCAAGCGCGGCAATCAAACCAAGTTCGAGCGGCTTGGGCAAGCGGGAAAGACGGAAAAGGCCGCGTCAGAACCGGAAGCTGAGGCCGCCGCCGATGCCGTGTTCCGAGTGGTATTCG
>CAYMMC010000232.1:0-5310 GCA_964391125.1 uncultured Akkermansia sp. | reverse complement strand
GAGGCCGAGGGCTTCCTGGTAGAGGTGGGGCTGGGAGGTCCCGCGGACTTTGGCGGCGCGGCGGGGGGCATCGAGAGCGGGGGCGGGGCGTGGGGCGGCGAGGAGGTCGGAGGAGGGGGGCGGGGAGGGGCGGAGGGGACTTGGGGTTCCGGGGGGCGGGAGGGTTCATGGGAGGGGGGCGTCGATTTCCTTGGAACTGGTCAAGTTCCATGGAACATTCGGAGGCGAATGCAACGGGCGCGTCGGCGGTCCGGTCCGCACCGCCCAAGATCCGGACATGTCAGAGCGATATCAAGTGCGGGGGAGGATCGGCAAAGGGGGGATGAGCGCGGTCTACCGGGGCTACGACACGGTGATGGGGCGGGAGGTGGCCTTGAAGCGGCTCCTGCCGGTCGAGGAGACGAACCTGAACGAGGCCGCCGCCGAGTCCCTGGCCCGCGAGGCGGCGGCGCTGTCCCGCTTCCAGCATCCCAACGTGATCACCGTCTTCGCCTTCGAGCAGGACGCCGAGGGGCCCTACGTGATCATGGAGCTGGTCGAGGGCAAGGATCTGCATGCGGTGGTCAAGTCGGGAACGCTCTCCTGGGAGGACTTCCGCGACGTGGCGGGGCAATGCCTCGAACCGCTCGTGGCGGCGGGGGAGCTGAACCTGCTCCACCGCGACATCAAACCGGGCAACATCATGCTCATGACGACCCCGTCGGACCGCTTTCTCGTGAAGCTGCTCGACTTCGGTCTCGCCAAGTTCAGCCAGCGGCCCTCCCGCCAGACGCTCGACCAGCAGGGCTCCTTCCTCGGCTCGATCGAGTTCATCGCCCCCGAGCAGCTCGAGCTGCGTCCCCTGGACCAGCGCACCGACCTCTACTCCCTCGGTTGCGTCTTCTACTACATGCTGGTGGGGAAGTCGCCCTTCGCCGGAGAGAATCCGGCGGAGACCGCGACGAACCACGTCCGCCACCGCTGCACGCCCGTCGGCGAGCTAAGGGACGACCTGCCCCCCTTGGTGGCGGATTGGATCATGCGGCTGATCTCGCGCCATCCCGAGGACCGCCCCTCCGACGCCCGAGACGCGCTGAAGCAGTTCCGCGACGCGCTGGAGGGCATCCCCTACGTCGCGCCGTCGCTGTTCGACGACGGGGGGGACGGTCCCGAGGCCGGTCGGGGGGAGGAAAGGCCATCCGCCGGCCCGAAGCCCCTCCTCGTGCCCGCCGCAGGTTCGCGCCCGTCGGCGGGCGCGAACCGCGGCGCGGGCCCCGGCGGCGTCCCGGAGGAGCCGGCTGCCGAGGGGATTCCCCCGCTGAGGATCGCCGCCGTCGGCGGCGGCGCATTGGTCGGCTTCCTTGCCTTTCTCTGGCTGCTCTGGGGAGAGCGGAGCGAAGAAAGGGCCGGGCTCCGTCCGCCCAAGGCGAGGGCCGGGGCCGGGCCGGTCGAGCCGGACGCGCCCGCCTATCCGTCCCGTCTCCCCCCGCTCGGCGACGCCGATCTTCCGTTCGTGTCCGTGCACGACGGTCTCTTCGCCCATTTCGCGGCGTCCCATGGACTCTACGGGCGGGACCACCGGTCCGCCCCCGCCGACGGGGAGCCCGTCGCGGCCTGGGCGAACCTTGCCGCGGAGGAGATGCAGCGCTCCCTCCTCCGCGACGGCAGCGATGCGGAGGGGCGCCACCTGCCACGATACCGGCTCTACGGGCCGACGGAGGTCCCGGGACTGCGGGCCGCCGTTCCGGGACTGGCGACGACGAACCGCTCCGCCCTGACCATGCTGAAACATCAAGGCGTGCTCCCCCGCGGCTTCACCCTGGTCGCGGCGATGCGGCTCGTGGCCGGCGAGGACCAGCTTTTCCGCGTCCAGCCGCCGGTGCCCGACGGACGCTCGGTCGTGCTCGTGACCGAGCGCGAGGGAAGGGTCGCCGCCGTGTCCCGGGGACGGGCCGAAGGACCGGAAACGAGGCTCTCGATCCCATGGCCGGATGGATCGCCCGGCGTGCTCGCCTACCGCTGGAATCCCGACCACCGGGAGCACCGTCTGCTTTCTCGTCCCGCCGGGAGCGCCCGGGGGGCGGCGGCAAAGGGCGAGATCGAATTCGAAGGCGCCGCCTTCGGCCAGGTGGCGATCGGAAAAGGCGACTTCGACGCTGCCGAAGAGGCTCCTTCAGGCAACGTCTGGTTCGAATTCCTCGTCTACGACCGCCTTCTCCGGGGAGCGGAGCTGGAGCAGGTCATGGCCGAGCTTGCGGAGCGGTATTTCGGGACGCCTTCGGAGCAGGCCGAATCGTGAAGCGTCCCTCCGGGCCATCGGAAGGGCGTCCCCCGATCCGATGCCCGATCCTCTCCCCGGTTGAAATTTCCCGCTTGCCGCAAGGCCTTCCCGGCGCGAAGCACAGAGGCATGTGGAAAGGCAGATTTCAGACGGACACCTCGAACCTCGTGCAGCGCTACGGCGAGTCGATTTCCTACGATTGGCGGCTCTACGCCTGCGACATCGAAGGCTCCGTCGCCCACGCCGCCGCCCTGCTCGAGGCGGGCATCCTCACGGCGAAGGAGGAGCGCGCCATCGTGAAGGGCCTCCAGGAGATCCGGCGCGAGATCGAGGCGGGCGAATTCCGCTTCAAGACCAGCCTCGAGGACATCCACATGAACATCGAGCGGGCCCTGACCGAGAAGATCGGAGCCGCCGGGGCGAAACTCCACACCGCCCGCAGCCGCAACGACCAGGTCGCCCTCGACGTGCGCCTCTACTGCCGCGGCGAGGTGCAGGCGATCCACCAGCGTCTCGCCACCCTGCAGAACGCCCTCCTCACCCTCGCGGTGAACCACCCCTCCGCCGTGGTGCCGGGCTACACCCACCTCCAGCGCGGCCAGCCCGTTCTCTTCGCCCATCACCTCCTCGCCTATCTGGAGATGCTGGAGCGCGACAAGGAGCGGCTCCGCGACGCCCACCGCCGCCTCAACGTGATGCCCCTCGGCTCGGGCGCCCTGGCCGGCTCGACCATCGTGCTGAACCGCAAGCTCGTCGCCGAGCGGCTCGGCTTTCCCGCCGTGACGCAGAACAGCATGGACGCGGTGAGCGACCGCGACTTCGTCGCCGAGCTGCTCTTCGTCATCGCCATGGTCGGCGTGCATCTCTCCCGTCTCAGCGAGGACGTCATCCTCTGGGCCAGCGCCGAATTCGGCTTCATCGAGCTGAGCGACGCCCACACCACCGGATCGAGCCTGATGCCGCAGAAGAAGAACCCCGACGTCGCCGAGCTGACGCGGGGCAAGACGGGACGGCTCGTCGGCAATCTCGTCTCCCTCCTGACCACGATCAAGGGGCTGCCCATGACCTACAACCGAGATCTGCAGGAGGACAAGGAGCCGCTCTTCGACTCCATCGACCAGATCAAGCTCGCCCTCGAGGTCTTCGCCGAGATGATGGCCGTGGCGAAGGTGCGCGAGGACCGCACTCTGGGCGCCGCCTCCGATCCCTTCCTCCTCGCCACGGACCTGGCCGACTACCTCGTCCTCCGCGGGGTCCCCTTCCGCGAGGCCCACGAAGTCGTCGGCAAGCTGACCGCCTACAGCCTGCAGGAGAAACGGGGCTTCCCCGAAATGACGCTGGAGGAGTACCGTCGCTTTTCCCCCGCCTTCGAGGCCGATGTCCACAAGGTCCTCGACCTCAAGACCGCCTTGAAGGCCCGCAAAGGCATCGGCGCCCCCTCCCCCTCGAACGTCGGCGCGCAGATCACCCGCTGGCAGAAGCGCCTGCACGGCGCGAGCCAAGGGCTGGGCTGAAGGGACGACGCACAGGCTCCGACGCTCTGCGGGGAGAAACCGGCCCCCCCCGTAAAACCGGAAACCCGAAGACTGACGCCGCTCAACGCGGCAGTTCATCCCTCCGCGCGGCGCACCTTCTCCTTCGCCGCTTCGCATTCTGCGTTGAGGGAGGCGGTTTCGCGGGCGAGCTGGGTCTTCAGCTCGGGAATCTCGTGATAGCGGCCCTCGGCGGCAGCTTTGGCGACGAGGTCGTTGAGAAAGAGCTCGCGTTCGGCGATCTTCGCCCTGTACTTGTCCGCGATGGCGGCGAGCTCGGCTCGCTGGGCGTCGGTCAGGGTCGGGAGAGGCTCGGTCTGCCCGAAGCGCTCCATGGCACGTTCGTAGGCGCTTTTCATCGTGGGAAAATCAGGCCTCTTCGGAACCGCCGGCCGCCGCCTTCTTCGCGGGGGCCTTCTTCTTCGGCGGCGGCTCCGCGGCGGGAGATTCGGCGGGGGCCGCCGCGCCCAGCTGGAGTTCCGGGCTGCGTCCAATGAGCTCGGCCAGCTCGGGCCATCCGCCGGATTGCTGGAGCTGGAAGATGTGCAAGTAGATCGCCACGATCTCGGGGTCGAACTGCTTCGACAGGCCCGCCACGGTGCTCTCGAGCTTCTCGGCGTCGAGGGTCTCGGGGATGTCCTCGGCCGCGCCTTCGCCATCGTGCTCGATCCCGAGTCCGTCGAGGAAGCCCGTCAGCAGGCTCGAATGGCCCTTGAGGAGCCAGAGCTGCAGCACCTGCGCGGCGATTTCGGAACAGCCGCGCAGCCTCACGTTCTTCAGCATCCAGTCGATCTGGTCGGCGACGGGCTTGCGCTGGACGAAGACGGGACGCAGCCTGCGTTCCTTCGCGATGGAGTTGAGGGTCGCCTTGTAGACCTCGCGTTGTTCGTCGCGGAGATAGCGGAAGACGGAGAGAGCCGTGTCCGGCTTCATTTCCTGGAAGAGCTCGTAGGCCTGTTTCATCGAAGGGTCGCGTAATCGCCTAAGGAATCCGAAATATCTAGCTTCTCAAGCGCCATTTTCCACGAAATGGGCGGGTCGCCGAAGCTTGGAGCCCCGAGGTTCGCTGAATACGAAGGCGGACGCTCGCTTGCGGCTTCCATTCCGACGAGCCGAAGGAGCGGGTTTCAGGCGTCGAAGGCAGGCGGTTCGGCCAAGCGGACGCGGAAGGGCTCCAGCGCCACGACGCAGCAGGCGCACTCCCCGCCGGGAAGGACGACGGAGGCGAGGTGGGCGGCGGGCTCGGCCGGCTCGGCGATGCCCTGCGGGAAGCCGTCCGCGAAACGCAGCTCGATCCGCTGCGGCTCCAGCGAGAAGCCCTCGCCGGTGGCTTTCATCCTGGCCTCCTTCGCCGTCCAGATCCGGAAAAAGGCGAGATGCCTTCGCTCCGGGGGAAAGGACGCCATCCAGGCAATCTCCGAGGGACGGAAGCAGCGCCTCGCCAATCCATCGAGATCGACGCGGCGGTCGTAGCCTTCGATGTCCCGTTTCTCCTGGCGCAAGCTGACGAGCGCCAGC
>CAYMMC010000231.1:0-5337 GCA_964391125.1 uncultured Akkermansia sp. | reverse complement strand
CGGTCGCTTCAAGAGTGAGATACTGGACCCGGCCTCCCCCGCCTCGGCTGGCACAGCCAGCAAGGGCGAAACCGAAACAAATCAGCATAATCACGTTTATCGTAAATTTCATGATTAAAGGTCCTTGGATTTTGCCAGGATTCAATCTCCATTTGCAGTCCTCCCCTCCGCGGCCATGAACTGCCATCTCCGCCCCCTCGCCCCGCCCGATCTCGATTTCGCCCATGGCTTGAGCCGTCTGGCGGGCTGGAACCAGACCCGGCGGGACTGGGAGCGCTTTCTCGAGCTCGCCCCCGGCGGCTGTCTTCTGGCCGAAGACGAGGGCCAGGCCGCCGGGACCGCGACGACGACGGCCTACGGAGTCGAGATCGGGTGGATCGGCATGGTCCTGGTCCATCCCGACTTCCGCCGCCGGGGAATCGGGACGGCGCTGCTCCAGCGCGCCATCGCGCACCTCCGGGAGGAGAAGGGCGTCGCCTGCGTCCGGCTCGACGCCACCCCGGAGGGACGACCGCTCTACGAGAGCCTCGGTTTTCAGGCGGAATGGGGGCTGCGCCGTTGGGTCCGCGGGGCGGGCGCCGACGCGACGCCATCGGCGGCAGGGACTGCGGCGGCCCCTGCCCTCGTCGCGCCCCTGTCGGAGGCGAGCCTGGCGCTCGACCGCGGGATCTTCGGCGCGGACCGGAGCGGGCTGCTGGGATCCCTCGTCGAGGGTTCGGACCACGGCGAATTCCTCCCGGACGGAAGCTACGGTCTGATGCGCCAGGGGGAGAGGGCGCTCTACCTCGGTCCTGTGGCGGCGGCATCGCCCGAGTCCGGCCTTGCCCTCGCCGAGGCCCTCCTCGCCCGCTGTCCGGAGGGCGGCACGGTCTACTGGGACCTGCCCGACGAAAATCGTGCGGCGACGGAGTTCGCGGCGGCCTGCGGATTCCGCCCGGTCCGCAACCTTACGCGGATGTGGCTCGGGGACGCCCCCGCGCCGGCGGACCCGTCGCGGATGTTCGGACTCGCGGAACCGGGGCTCGGATGAGCCTCCGGGGTCGGCTGCCTTCAGCTCATCCCCGCGTCGTCCGCACGATCCGACCCCCTTCGATTTCGAAGCTGACCCGGTCGGGCCGGTAGTCCCTCGTGGCGGGGCGGGGCTTGCCGTCCACCGACACGACGCGGGAAACGAGCTTGCGCTCCTTCGCGAGCGCGGCGCCCTCGGCCTCGCCGAGACCGAGGAAGGCCTCGTCGCCCTCTGGCGCTCCGCCCTTCACGGGAGGGGATGCGGCACCGCCGGGGGCGCCGCCCGTCTCGCGGCAGGCGACCGGCAGAAAGACCGTCGCCGCCAGACCGATCATCAGCTTTCGTCTCGTTCTCATGGGGGGAAGATGCCACGGCCCCGCGGACTCCGCCACCGCCAAGTCCGGGGGGAATCCCCGCGCCGCCTGTGCTACCCTTCCCGGCGATGAAACGCATTCTCCGAACCCCAAGCCTCGTCGCCATCGCGGTTCTCGCGCCGACGGCGGCGCTGTGGGTGCATGGCAGCGGAATGACGCATCTGGGATGGGTCGTGCCGGGCGCCGTCGCCGTGGCCTCGCTCCTCTTCGGCCTGTGGTATGCGGCCTGGGGGCGGGCGCCGCTGCGGACGCGCCTGCGGCGCTGCGGCTTCGCCCTCGCCGCGTTCCTCGCCCTCGGGTTGGCGGGCGGGCTGCTGCTCCGCTACGAGGGTTCGGCTTCGGGCTCGTCCTTTCCCAAATTCGCCTGGGTCTGGGAACCCAGCGAGACGGCGGCTCCGCCCCCGCCGCCCGGGCCCTCCGCCGCGGCGACGCCTTCCGGAGACGTGCCTGGGGCCGATGAGCTCCACGACTTCCTCGGCCCCGACCGGGACGGGAGCTGGGATGCGTCGGCCTTCGGCACCGATTGGAGCGGCCATCCCCCCGAGCCGCTCTGGAGGCGTCCCGTCGGCAGGGGCTGGTCCAGCTTCACCGTCTCCGCCTCGCGCGCCCTCACGCAGCAGCAGATCGGCGACGACGAGCACGTCACCTGCCTCGACCTCGCCACGGGGCGCGACCTTTGGAGCCACGCCGACCCGGACACGAGGCTGCTGCTGGAACGGGCCGAGAACGGCGGGGCGGCCATGGGCGGCGACGGCCCCCGGGCCACGCCCACGATCCACGGAGACCGGGTCTACGCGATAGGCAGCACCGGCATCGTCAATTGCCTCGAGCTCCGCTCCGGAGCCCTCGTCTGGTCCCGCCACCTCCTCCGCGATCTCGGGGCCGAGACGCAGCGCTGGGGAATGGCGAACTCGCCCCTCGTCCTCGCCAGGGAGCGGCTCGTCGTCTTCGCCGGCCCCGACCGGGACGGACCGCCCCTGGTCGCCTGCGAGCTCGCCGGCGGAGAGACGCGCTGGATCGCGGCGGGCGACGGCGCCAGCTACAGTTCCCCGCGCCTCCTCGTCCTCGCGGGGAAGGAGCAAATCGTCAGCGTGAACCGCGCCGACGTGGCGGGCTACGATCCCGCGACGGGAGCGACGCTCTGGCGGCATCCCTGGCCCGGCGCCTTTCCCAAGGTGGGACAGCCCATCGCCCTTCCCGGCGACCGCCTCCTCGTCACCGCCAGCTACGGGGCGGGCAGCCTGCTCCTCGCGCTCCACCGCGCGGAGGACGGCGCCTTCGGCGTCGAGCAGCTCTGGAAATCGACCCACCTCAAGACCAAGTTCAGCTCCTCCGTCGTCCTCGGCGGGCACGCCTACGGCCTCGACGAGGGCCGGCTGGCCTGCGTCGATCTCGTCACGGGCCGGCGCGTCTGGAAGCGGGAGAAGTTCGGCTTCGGGCAGCAGCTCCTCTTCGGGGACCGCCTCCTCGTCCAGGCCGAGTCGGGCGAGGTCGTCGTCGGCCGCATCGGATCCGGGGGCTTCGCCGAAACCGGCCGGCTCCCCGCCCTCTCCTCGATGACCTGGAACGCCCCGGCCGTGGCCGGGCGCATCCTGCTGGTGCGCAACGACCGCGAGGCCGCCGCCTGGCGGCTGCCGCCACCCTGACGAGCCTTCGACCCAACCCACCCCCCGGCGCAACGCCCCACCCGTCCCCGACCATGTCCTTCTCCGTCCACACCCGCGAGCTGTCCGTCTCCACCCGAGGCAAGGGAACCTACGAGCTGACCCGCGAGCTGCGCGCCTTCGTCGCCGGGAGCGGCGTGCGCGAGGGGCAGCTCACCGTCTTCGTGCGGCACACCAGCGCCAGCCTCGTGATCATGGAGAACGCCGATCCCGAGGCGAGAACCGACCTGCACGCCTTCTTCGACCGCCTCGTCCCCGAGGACCTTCCCTACCTCGTCCACACCTACGAGGGTCCCGACGACAGCCCCAGCCACCTGCGCATGGCCCTGACGCGGACCAGCGAGGTCGTCCCCGTCCACCAGGGGCAGTTGGCGCTGGGGACCTGGCAGGGCGTCTTCCTCTTCGAGCACCGCCGCGCCCCCCACACGAGGAAGGTGGTCCTGTCCCTGCTCGGCAGCGCGGAGTGAGCGAAGGGGGTGAAACCCGGCCCGCCTGGCCGAATCCAGCCTCATCGGGCGCGGTCGCTTCGTGCCCGTGATCGGAATCAGAAGGGGGGCTCCGCCTCCTCGAGCCGCAGGGCCCGGGGCTCGGGCGGCCCTCCCCCCGGCGGGGGCGGAAGCCGATCCGCCCGAGGACTCAGCCATTCCTCCGGGACCTCTCCCACGGCGCCGGGCGTCCTTCCCGTGGCCAGGGCGGGGAACCGGCGCATCTCGAAGCCGAAGTTCTCCCCGGCGGTCCCCACGGCCTCCCCGCGGCGGACCTGCGTCCCCACGCCGACGCGCATCGAGGAAAGCCCGCTGTAGACGCTCGCGACGACGCGCCCCGCCCGTTCGTGGATCAACTGGACCTCGCCGTCGCCGGCGAGGGCGACCCGCCCGTCGGCGACGGCCCGCGCCTCTCCGCCGGGGCGCGGTCGGAACGGTTCGAAGACGGGCGCCTCCGGCGCCAGGACCAGCTCGATGGGCGATAGCGTCGCGAACTTCGGATCGAAGGCCGCATCCGCCGAAGGCCGCTGCAGCCCGACGGGCGCGCCCGCGTAGTCTCCGTCGGGCAGCTCCGCCCCGGCCTCCCCGGTCCGGTAGACGACGAAGGCGACCAGCCCGAGGGAAAGGATCAGGAAGAAAAGCGGCAGCACCTGTTTGTGCAGCAGCCTCAGGTGCTCCTTCAAGTCGAGATGGGGGATGGGTCTCACGCAGGCCCAATAGAGGACGCCGCAGGCGATTTGGCAACGCCCGCCGGGGGAAAATGCGCTACCCTTCGGCCTCGACCCGACATGGCAGCCTCCATCCGCAACCTGCGCCGCTTCCGGCTCGACCTCGCCTACGACGGGCGTCCCTACCTGGGCTGGCAGAGCCAGTCCGGCGGCGGGGCGGTGCAGGACGCGGTCGAGCGCGCCCTCCGCTCGATCTGCCCTGCGGTCGTCTCGGCGCAGGGCTCGGGCCGCACCGATGCCGGCGTCTCCGCCGCCGGGCAGGTGGCCCACTTCGACGTCCCCTCCGATTGGCGGATGGATGGCGAGGCATGGAAGCGCGCCCTCAACGCGAAATTGCCTCCGACGATCCGCGCACTGCGCTGCGGCGAGGCCGACGCCGCCTTCCACGCCCGCTTCTCCGCCGTCGAGAAGACCTACGATTACTCCATCGCCACCGGCGACGTGCTGCCTCCGCTGCGGCACGGGCTGGCCTGGCATCGGCGCGGACTCGGGCCGGTCGAGGCTCTCGCCGCGATCCTCGCCCGCTACGAAGGCACCCACGACTTCCGCGCCTTCTCCGCCAAGCGGCACGACGGGCGGGACGACGATCGCAACACCCTGCGCACCCTCCACGAAGCCTCGGTGCGGACCGCGACGGGCAATGACGAGCTGATCCTTCGCTTCCGGGGCGACGGATTCCTCTACAAAATGGTCCGCTTCCTCGTCGGATCGGCGGTGCATGCCCTCCTCGGACGCTTTCCGATCGAGGAGATGGACCGGCTCCTGCGCGGCGTGGACGACGGGACCAAGGCCCCCTACTGCGCACCCGCCGACGGCCTCGTCCTCGTCGCCGTCCGATATCCCGAGGCGCTCGAGCGATCCGGCGGACCGCCAAGCCAGTGAAGCGACCGCAGCCCTTCCCCGCCGGAAAAGTCGGATTCCTCCTCGATCTCGCCATGGCGCCTCGAGCCATCCCGGTCCAGAATGACGCCATCCCCGTTCCCATGAAATCCCCTTTGCGCTTCCTCGCCCTGGCCCTGCCCCTCTTCGCCGCCCTCGCCCCGCTCCGCGCCGACGAGGGGCCCGGGCTGCACCTCGC
>CAYMMC010000230.1:0-5349 GCA_964391125.1 uncultured Akkermansia sp. | reverse complement strand
GGGCCGGGAGGAATCTGACGAGGGATCTGGCAACGGCAATGCGCATGGCTTTGTCGCAATATCCACCCGGCCCCGCCCCCGGTCAGGGTACGCCATGCCGGAAGGGTCCGGTACCCGGAAGAAGGCGGAAGTCGCGCGCCCGGCGCCGCGATGACGGCGGGAGACCGGGCGCCGGGCGGGAAAACCTGCCGGAAAAGCGCTTGTGAAGCGCGTCTTTGCCCGTAGATTTGCGCCCCCTCCCGCCGCAGGCGCTCCAAGGGCGGGCGGGACCACGATTGAACGGAGCGACGTCGGCAGGCCAACCCAACCGAACAACCCAACCCAAACCCAGACCTCATGTCAGCCACCCTCACCACCTCCGACCAGGACCTCATGGCCCTGATCGACCAGAAATTCCACTCCCACCGCGAGAACTCCATCGTCCGCGGAACCATCATCGAGATCCGTCCCCAGGTCGTGGTGGTCGACATCGGCGCCAAGTCGGAGGGGATCATCCCCCTGTCCGAGTTCGAGGACGAGGAGTTCGCCGTCGGCGACGAGATCGAGGTGCTTCTCGAGAAGCTCGAGAACGACGAGGGCATGGTGGTCCTCTCCAAGGAGAAGGCCGCCCACAAGCAGAACTGGGACAAGATCGTCAAGGTCTACGAGGACGGCGGTCTCGTCAAAGGCAAGGTCAAGTCCGTCGTCAAGGGCGGCCTGATGGTCAACGTCGGGGTCGAGGCCTTCCTCCCCGGATCGCAGATCGACATCATTCCGCCGAAGGACCTCAACGAGTACCTCGGCAACGTCTACGAATTCAAGATCGTCAAGGTCAACGACATCCGGAAGAACATCGTGCTGAGCCGCCGCGAGGTCATCGAGGCCGAGCGCGCCGAGCAGCGCGCCGAGTTCCTCGACTCGGTCAAGATCGGCGACAAGGTCGTCGGCATGGTCAAGAACATCACCGACTTCGGCGCCTTCGTCGATCTTCAGGGCATGGACGGCCTGCTCCACATCACCGACATGAGCTGGGGCCGCATCAACCACCCCAGCGAGATGCTGGTGATCGGACAGAAGCTCGAGGTCCAGATCCTCG
The DNA here is from genome assembly GCA_964391125.1 of uncultured Akkermansia sp. Classification (GTDB taxonomy): domain Bacteria; phylum Verrucomicrobiota; class Verrucomicrobiia; order Verrucomicrobiales; family DEV007; genus Arctic95D-9. The sequence continues at coordinate 4,274 of CAYMMC010000230.1, read as the reverse complement.
ACGTCGACAAGGAGAAGGAGCGGGTCTCCCTCGGCCTCAAGCAGCTCCAGGAGAACCCCTGGGAGGCGATCGAGGCGAAGTTCCCCATCGGCATGGAAGTCGGCGGCCGCGTCACCAAGCTGGTGCCCTACGGCGCCTTCGTCGAGCTGGAGAAGGGGGTCGAAGGCCTCATCCACGTCTCCGAGCTCTCCTGGACGAAGCGGATCACCCGCCCCAGCGACGTGCTCTCCCTCGACCAGGAGATCCGCGCGGTCGTCCTCGCCATCAGCAAGGAGGAGCAGAAGATCTCCCTCGGCGTGCGACAGCTCGAGACCAACCCCTGGGACGAAGTGGAAACCCGCTACCCCATCGGCTCGACCATCAAGGGCGAGATTCGCAACCTGACCCCCTACGGCGCCTTCGTGGAGCTGGAGGACGGCATCGACGGCATGATCCACGTCTCCGACCTGAGCTGGACCCGGAAGATCAACCATCCCAGCGAGATGGTGAAGAAGGGCGAAGTGATCGAGGCCACGGTGCTGGAGATCGACAAGACCAACCAGCGCATCAGCCTCGGCGTGAAGCAGCTCGAGAAGGATCCCTGGAGCGAGATCGACGGCCGCTTCAAGGTCGGCGACCTCGTCAAGGGGACCGTCGCCAAGATCGCCAGCTTCGGCGCCTTCGTCCAGTTGGAGGACGACATCGACGGTCTCGTCCACATCTCGCAGCTCAGCGAGGACCACGTCGCGAAGGTCAAGGATGTCATCAAGGTCGGCGACGAAGTCGAGGCCCGGGTCATCAAAGTCGACAAGCTCGAGCGCCGCATCGGCCTCTCCATCAAGGCGGCCGACTACTCCGAGGAGCAGCTCAAGAAGGAGACCGCGGCCTTCGACGCCCTGCGCCCCAGCTCCGACCTCGTCGGACTGGAGCAGGCCTTCAACCTCGCCACCGAGGAGTGGCGCCCCAGCGAAAGCGCGGACAAGGACTGAGCGGCTCAGCGCCGCTCTCCGCAGGACGCAGGTCCTGCGGAGCAAGCTTGATCCACGAGGGCGGGGAGCGATCCCCGCCCTTTTTTGTCCGCAGTTCCTTCATTTGATAGCCGGATCGCGGAATCCGGTCACGAACGTCCTCCGCAGGAAAAGAAGTTCCGGTGGAAAGTACCGATTTCGCCGCATTCGAGATTCCCTATTCCTGTATCCGCACTTTTCTATTCATTTGTCGCAAACGAATTCCCCACCGGTATTGTTTCCAAACATGACGGTCCCATGACCCGTGACTCATGACCCCCGGCACCACCAGGATCACGCTACCGCCTCCCCAGCCCTACCGGCCGCGGGGGCCGCGGGTCCCCCGCTGGGCATGGATGGCGCTGGTGGCCGTCTCCCTCGGGCTCGGCGCCTGGGGAGGATGGCGCGCCGGGACGGCGCGACCGGCGCCGGATCGGACCGGGCCCCCGGTCCAGAGGACGGAGCCCCCCACCCCGGACCGGACGGAGGTCGCGGCCCGCATCTCCGAGGCCCGCGAGGCGGTCGCGAGGGGGGATTGGCTGGCCGCCCGCCGCCTCTTCGAGGAGGTCAGCCTCCTCGATCCGGAGAATCCCGACGCGCTCGCCTCCCTGCCCCTCATCGAGCGGCGTCTCGCCGAGGCCCGCGGCACGGTGACGGTCGAGACCGCCTCCGCCGGGGCGCTGGTCCGCCTCGGCGCGATGGAGGCGCAGGCCAGTCCCGCCGTCTTCACCGGAGTTCCCTTCGGCGAGCACGAGCTGACCGTGTCGCTCGAGGGGCACGATACGGTCAAGCGGACCGTCGTCGTCGCCGACGAAGAGCCCATCGTCCTCTCCGGCATCGAGCTGCCGCGCTGCTCGGGCCGCATCGAGGTCGTCAGCGAGCCCCGGGGGGCCGAGTTCAAGCTCGTGCGCACGCGCGAGCGCGAGCCCGAGGAGCTGGTCCAGGTGGGGACGACCCCGGCCAGGATCGAACGGCTCGATCCGGGCGAGTATCTGGTCCACATGTCCGTCGCGGGATTTCCCGAACAGTCTCAGGCGGTCCGGGTCGAGAACAACCGCGACACCTCGGTGTCCGCCGTGTTCGCGAAGGGCGGGCTCAATCTGACGAGCGACCCCGCCGGAGCCGAGGTCTGGATCGCCGAGACCGACGGGGCGGCGCCGCCCCGCAAGGCCGGCGTCACGCCCCTGACTCTGCCAAACCTGCCCGCCGGCAAGCACCGCATCGAGCTCCGCTACGCCGACTGGACTCCGATCGCCCGCACCGTCGAGGTGGCGGCAGGCTCGTCCCAGGATCTGGAGTTCGCCTGGGAGCGGGTCCTCGTCTCCTTCGAGAGCGATCCTCCCGGGGCCGAGGTCTACATCGGGAACAGCCGTCTCGGACGCGGGCAGCAGACCACGCCCTTCCAACTGGAGCTCCCCGAGGGCGACTACCGCTTCCGCGCCCGCCATCCCGCCCTCGGCGAGCTCGAGGGGCCCCGCTACATCGGGGGCGGGGACGCGGGGAGCGACTCCTTGTCGAACCGGGTCGAATTCCGCTTTCCCTACGGTTCCGTCATCCTGAACAGCGAGCCCCCCGGCGCCGCCGTGGTCTCCGCGGGCAAGCCCCTGGGACGCACTCCCCTGACCCTCGCGGTGGTGCCCCCCGGCGAGCACCGCTTCGAATTGAGCAAGGAGCAGCACCGCCCCACCACCGTCTCGGGCAGGGTCGAGCCCGGCGGAGCCCTCCAGTTCGACGCCACCCTCACCTACGACCCCGCCCCGGTGGCGAGCCGGAATTTCAAGAACGGCCTCGGGCGCGAAATGGTCTGGATCCCCGCGCTGCGCGGATGGGCCGGGGCCCACGAGGTGACCCAAGCCGAATACGAGCGGCTCGGCGGGAACAACCCGAGCTATTTCAAGGCGCCGAACCATCCGGTGGACAGCGTGACCTGGTTCGAGGCGGTTCGCTTCTGCGAATCCCTCACGGCGCACGAGAAGACCCTGGGCTCGCTGCCTCCGGGCTACCGCTACCGCCTCCCCACGGACGAGGAATGGAGCGAACTGGTCGGCGGCCAGAAGCTCGACGGCGCGGTGTCCAGCCTCTTCGAGCGCCGGAGCTCGCACGCGCCGGTCGGCTCGCTGCCGGCAAACGAGCTGGGTCTCCACGACGTGCGCGGGAACGTCTGGGAATGGGTCAACGACTGGTACTCCCAGACCATCGTCAACCGCATCCAGCGCGACGGGGCCACGCCGAACCCCGAGTGGGTCGGCACCGACCGCAAGGTGCTGCGCGGCGGGGCGTGGAACCGCTCGGGCGAGTTCGACCTCGCCGTCGGCAACCGCATGGGCGCCAGCCCCTCGTCGAAGGACCGCTACGACGTCGGCTTCCGGGTCGTTCTGATGCCGGAATGAAGGCCCCCCCGGCTGGGCGGGGGCGGGAGCGCGGCGCGACCGGAATCCGCCGTCCTCGAAATTATCGCGCTCGGCGGCCTTCCCGTCTTGCATTGCCCCCGGCGAGCGGCTTTGCTCCACCACGCCCACGCCCTCCCTTGAGCCAATCCGACCCAGACCCCTCCATCGCCCCGCCGACGGCCTCCGACGCCGACGGGCCGGAGACTCTCGCCGCCGAGGACTTCGCCGCCAATCCCTACAAGGTCGAGCTCGACATCTTCGAGGGGCCCATGGACCTCCTCCTCTACCTCATCAAGAAGGAGGAGATCGACATCTACGACATCCCCATCGAGCGCATCACGAAACAATACATGTCGTACCTCGACACCTTCAAGATGCTGAACATCGGCCTCGCCGGGGAGTTCCTCGTGATGGCGGCGAACCTCTGCTACATCAAGAGCCGGATGATGCTGCCGAAGCACGTCCAGCCGCCCGAGGAGGACGCCGACGAGGAGGATCCCCGCTGGGACCTGATCCGCCAGCTCATCGAGTACAAGAAATTCAAGGAGGCGGCCAGAAAGCTGGGCGAGAAGGAGGCCAAGCAGCAGAGCCACTTCACCCACCGCCCGGACAAGATCGAGGCGGCCGAAACGGAGGAGCGCCCCCTCGACGAAGGCATCGGCGTCTTCGACCTCATCCGGGCCTTCCAGAACATCCTGGAACGCTTCCAGGACGAGGGGCTGGGCGAGATCGTCGACGACCACTACACCGTCGGGGACAAGATCGACCAGCTCCTCGCCCTCGTCGCCCCCGGGGCATCGATGCCCTTCGCCAGCCTCTTCCAGGGGGCCACCAGCAAGCACGAGATGATCGTGACCTTCCTGGCCGTGCTGGAGCTGATGAAGCTGAACGTCTTCCG
>CAYMMC010000229.1:0-5371 GCA_964391125.1 uncultured Akkermansia sp. | reverse complement strand
CAAACATCGCTTGCGAAAAACGGAGGATTAGTCCTCAGTTTCGCGCAATGAGAATCGGACTGCTCAACGGAGGAGGGGATTGCCCCGGACTGAACGCCGTCACCCACGGAGTCGTGGGGGCGGCGACCCGCCTCGGTTGGGAGGTCCTCGGCTTCCGCGACGGCTACGAGGGGCTCCTTTCCCCCGGCGAATACAAAGTGCTCCAAGTCGAGAAGTCGGAGGGCATCCTGAAGCTGGGCGGCACCATCCTCGGCACCTCCAACCGGGGGCACTTCGCGGGCAAGGTAGGCGAAGGCGGGGTGCGCCGGGTGCCCGAGGAATACATGCAGGACGCCTTCCACACGCTGCGCCGCCTCGGCGTCTCGGCGCTCATCTGCGTGGGCGGGGACGGCAGCCTCACCACCGCGCAGCAGTTCCACGAGGAGGGCTATCCCATCGTCGGGGTGCCGAAGACGATCGACAACGACCTCGGCGCCACGGCGATGACCTTCGGCTTCGACTCCGCGATCCAAGTCGTCGCCAACTCCCTCGACCGCCTCCACACCACCGCGGAAAGCCACAGCCGGGTCATGATCCTGGAGGTGATGGGACGGCACGCGGGCTGGATCGCCCTCTACGGCGGCATCGCCGGCGGCGCCAGCGCCATCCTCATTCCCGAAATTCCCTTTTCCCACGAGAAGGTGGCGGAGGCCATCCTCGAGCGCGAGCGCCGGGGCTTCCGAAGCTCCCTCGTGGTCGTCGCCGAAGGCGCGAGGACGGTGGGGGGGGATCTCGTGGTCGAGGACGCTGGCTGCGGCGGCGAAGTCCGGCTGGGCGGCATCGGCGAGGTCGTCGCGAGGCGCCTGTCCGAGCTGACCGAAAAGGAGACCCGCTGCACCCGTCTCGGCCACATCCAGCGCGGCGGCAGTCCGACCTGCCTCGACCGCGTCCTCGGTCTGCGCTTCGGAGTGAAGGCCGTGAAGCTGATCCAGGAGAAGCGCTTCGGCCGCATGGTCAGCTACCAGCAATATCATGTCGGCTCCGTCACGATCGAGGAGGCCGTGAGGAAGCTGAATCTGGTCGATCCCGAAGGCGAGATCGTCGAGGCGGCCCGCGCCGTCGGAATCAGCTTCGGAGACTGACGCCGTCCCACCCTGTTCCTCCCACCACCCGACCCTCTCATCACCTCATGGACGCTCTTTTGGAACTGTTGCAGCAGGACGCTCGCCTCACCGTGGCGCAGCTCGCGGAACGCCTCGGCCGCACCGAGGGCGAAGTCGCCGAGATGATCGCGGAGCTGGGGGAAAAGGGCGCCATCCTCGGCTACCACGCCGTCGTCGATCCCGAGCGCGCCGGGCAACGCCATGTCAGCGCCTTGATCGAAGTGAAGCTGACGCCCGAGCGCGACGGCGGATTCGACCGGCTCGCCCAGCGCATCGCCCGCTTCGACCAGGTGCGCAGCTGCTATCTCATGAGCGGCGGCTACGACCTCGCCGTCTTCGTCGAGGGCGAGGATCTGCGCGAGGTCGCCCGCTTCGTCAGCGAACGGCTCAGCACGCTCGACGGGGTGCTCTCCACGGCGACCCATTTCCAGCTCAAGGTCTACAAGCAGAGCGGCTTCGCCGCCGGGGCCGCCCCGGACGACGAGCGTCTCGCCGTCACCCCCTGAACCCTTTCCGGGCCGCCTCGGCCCCTGCTTGAGACGAGCCGGGGGCGGGCGACGCGGTCCCCCGCCAGCCTCCATCCCCGCGTTAATGAAACCTCTGCAAGAGCGCATCGCGAAGCAAGTGCGCAGCATCCCCCGGTCCGGCATCCGCGACTTCTTCGAACTCGTCGTGGGCCGCGACGACGTCATCTCCCTCGGCGTCGGCGAGCCCGATTTCGCCACTCCCTGGCACATCCGCGAGGCCGCGATCTTCTCCTTGGAGAAGGGGCAGACGAGCTACACCTCGAATCTGGGCCTGCTGTCGCTGCGGCAGGAGATCGCGCACTACGTCGAGGGCCTGTTCAAGGTCTCCTACGATCCCGCCAGCGAGATCCTCGTGACCGTGGGCGTGTCCGAGGCGCTCGACCTCGTCTGCCGCGCCCTGCTCGAACCCGGCGACGAAGCGATCCACCACGAGCCCTGCTACGTCAGCTACAGCCCCAGCATCGTGCTCGCCTACGGCAAGGCCGTCTCGGTGCAAACCCGGGTGGAGGACAACTACGCGCTCCGCGCCGAGGACGTGGAGGCCGCGATCACCGACCGGACCCGCCTCCTTCTCCTCAACTTCCCCACCAATCCCACCGGCGCCGTCGAGCCGGTCGAGGAGCTGGAGAAGATCGCCGCCCTGGCGGTGAAGCACGACCTCATCGTCGTCTCCGACGAGATCTACTGCGAGCTGCTCTACGGCGGCGCCGACGGGATGCAGCCGGGCGAGCACGTCTCCATCGCCAGCCTGCCGGGAATGAGGGAGCGCACCGTGCTGCTGCATGGCTTTTCCAAAGCCTTCGCCATGACCGGATTCCGCCTCGGCTACGCCTGCGCCCCGGCGGCGCTGACCGAGGCGATGATGAAGATCCACCAATACTCCATGCTCTGCGCCCCCATCATGAGCCAGCACGCGGCGATCGAGGCGCTGCGGAACGGCGCCCCCGAAATGGAGCGCATGCGCCGCGCCTACGCGCAGCGACGGAATCTGATGCTGAAGCGCTTCGGCGCAATGGGGCTGCCCTGCTTCGCGCCGGGCGGGGCCTTCTACATGTTCCCCGACATCCGGAAGTACGGCCTCTCCAGCAAGGAGTTCGCCCTGCGCCTGCTCGAGGAGGAGAACGTCGCCGTCGTGCCCGGCGGAGCCTTCGGGGCGGCCGGCGAGGGGAGCGTGCGCGCCTGCTACGCCACCGCCTACGACAAGATCGAGATCGCGATGGACCGAATGGCCGCCTTCGTGAAGCGGCTCGCTTGATTCCGACACCCCACCGAACATGAGCCAAACGACCAAAGCCGTCATTCTCGCCGCCGGGCGGGGCGCCCGCATGAAGGAGCTCACCGACGAGCTGCCCAAGCCCATGGTCCGGGTGAAGGGGGTCCCCATCCTCGAGTCCATCGTCCGCGGTCTCGTCGCGAACGGGATCGAACGCATCCTCGTCGTCGTGGGCTGGCGCAAGGAGGTCATCGTCGACCACTTCGGAGACGGCGCCGACTACGGCTGCGCCATCGAGTACGTCGAGCAGGTCGTGCAGGACGGCACCGGCCGGGTCGTCGAGCTGGCGAAGGACTTCGCCGGGGACGATCCCTTCATCCTCAGCTACGGCGACATCCTCGTGCCGCCCGCCTCCTACGCCCCGCTCGCCGACTTCGGCGACGTGGACGGCAAGCTGACGGTGAAGATCGACGAGGACGTCCGCAAGGGCGGCGCGGTGTTCGTCCGGGACGGCTTTGTCACGGACTTGATCGAGAAGCCGGGCGAAGGCCAGCCGACCAGCCCCTACTACAACGCGGGCATCTACGCCTTCTCGCCCCGCATCTTCGACTACACCGCGAAGCTGGAGCTTTCTCCCCGCGGCGAATACGAGCTCACCGACGCCATCGCCGCGCAAGTCCGCGACGGTCTGAGGATCGCCGCCGTCGAACTGGACGGCGAATGGGCCGACGTGCGCGATCCCGAGGTGCTGCGCGAGCTGAACGAAGTCGGGTGAGGCGTCCCCTGCGCCTCCGGCCATGCGCTGATTCGACGGGGCGGCCGGAAACCGCCGCTCCCTCCTTGCCACCGGGCGGGAAATCCTCCAAACTCCGAGGATGCGGCTGACGAAGCGAAATCCGCTGGCGACCATCGGAACGGCGATGCTCCTCCTGGCGCTGGATGCGCAGGCGCGGCAGCCCACCGATCTCGAGCAGTATTTCCTCGAGATCGTCAACCGGGCTCGGGCGGATCCGGAGGCGGAGGTGGTCCGCCTCTCCAGCAAGGCTTGGGGCGACGACGATTCCCCGGCATCGCCCGATCTCAACGAAGGGCTTCCGCCCGGCACGATCCCGCCGACGCCGAAACCCCCGTTGGCCTTCGACGTCCGGCTCATCGACTCGGCCTCCGACTACGCCGATTTCCTCCTCGCGGAGGAGAAGTTCGGGCACGGCGAAGACGGCACGCCCCTGACGCGGATGCAGGCGGCCGGCTATCCCTTCTCCAGCCCCGCCGCCAGCGGCGAGAACATCGGGATCAGCAGCTACAACGTCCTTCTGCCCCTCTCCGAGGCGCTGCTCGAGGAGCACCACGTGGGGTACTTCGTCGATCGGAACGTCGCCGGGCGAGGCCACCGGATCAGTCTCTTGAACGCCGCGTTCCGCGAGGTCGGCATCGCGGTCCGCTTGGACTCGGACGGCGAATCCTACTTCGGACCCGGCTATCACGACATCGTCAGCGTGCAGAATTTCGCCCGCTCTTCGGGCCGCGTCTTCGTCACCGGGGCGATCTACCGCGATGCCGACGCGAACGGCTTCTACGGTCCGGGCGAGTCGGCCGGCGCCATGCCGCTGGAGGTGCGCACGTCCGGCGGGGTCCGGGTGGCCGCGGGCACGAGCTTCGCCTCGGGAGGCTATTCGATCAATCTCGCCGGCGTGCCTGCGGGAAGCTACTATCTCGTGGCCTTCGGCGGCGCGGGGGGGCTGGTCGAACGGAGGAGCTTCTGGTGGGACGGCGCACAGAACGTGAAGGTCGATCTGGTGGATCCCGCGTTCCTTTCGTCCCCCGTCTTCGGAAATCCCTACCGTCCCGATCTCCGCATCGGTCGGTCCGCGACCTCGCTCACGGGGAACGACGTCTACTCGAACTCGGCGAAGCGCCAGCGCGTGGAGCTCGCCGCCCGTTCCGCCCGCGCCCTCGTCTGGCATGCCGTCCTCGAAAACGACGGCTACCACGACGACCTGGTCGGGGTCTCGGCGGCACGGGGAAACCGCCGCTTCGCGATCCGGTATCTCCACCGCAGGGGGGGCGGCTACGCGAATGTCACCGCCTCCATGGCGGCCGGAACCGAGGTCTCCGTCCACAGCGGCGCGGCGACCGCCTACCGGATCCGGGTGAAGCCCCGCAAGCCCTCGTTGGGCCGGCGCGTCGGCGCCTCCTTCCACCTCCGGGCCGTCTCGGGCGGCGACGTTTCGAGGACGGACCGCGTCAACGGCGCGCTCGTCAACCGGACCAGGAAGCCGAAGCGCCAGCTTCGCTGAAGCGAAGGCTGCGGCGGTTTCCCCGGGCGCGTCGCCCCTGCCGCCCGCTTTCGGTTTGCGCAACGCGGAGACTCGGGTATGTAGAGGGTCCCTCCCCACGCGACTCCATGCTCACGATCCGGAACCTCAAGAAATCCTACGGTGGCACCCCTCTTTTCGAAGAGGCCAACTTGCAGATCAACTACGGCGAAC
>CAYMMC010000228.1:0-5397 GCA_964391125.1 uncultured Akkermansia sp. | reverse complement strand
TCTCCGACGTCGCCGCAGTGGCGTGGGGGGTCGAGCCCATGCGCGGCGACGCCAGCGTGGACGGCGTGCCGGGAGTGATCATGAGCGTCACCAAGGCGCCGGGCTTCGACACCGTCTCGCTGACGGAGGAGATCGAGGCGGCCATCGCCGACCTGCGTCCGAGCCTCCCCGAAGACGTGGAAACGACCGTTCTGTTCCGCCAGCGGGACTTCATCGACCGCGCCATCGGCAACCTCGCCGAGGCCATCCGCGACGGGGCGGTGATGGTCACCATCGTGCTCTTCCTCTTCCTGCTGAACCTGCGCACCACCTTCATCACGCTGATGGCCATGCCGCTGAGCTTCGCCATCACGCTGCTCGTCTTCAAGTGGATGGGGCTGAGCGTGAACAGCATGACGCTCGGCGGCCTCGCCGTGGCCATCGGCATGGTGGTGGACGACGCCATCGTGGATGTGGAGAACGTCTTCCGAAGACTGAAGGAGAACGCCGCCTCCGCGAATCCGCTGCCCAAGCTGGAGGTGATCGCCCGCGCCTCGGGCGAGGTGCGGAACTCCATCCTCTACGCCACGGTCCTCATCGTGCTGGTCTTCCTGCCCCTGCTTGGCCTCACCGGGGTGGAGGGCAGGCTCTTCGCCCCCATCGCCATCGCCACCATCGTGAGCATGGTCGCCTCCTTCGTCGTCTCCCTCACCGCGATTCCGGTGCTGTGCTCGCTGCTGCTGGGCTCCCGGCCGGGGAAGGCCGGAGACCACCATCAGGACGGGCGCCTCGTCCGCGGGCTGAAGCTCCTCCTGCGCAGCACCCTGCTGCGGCTCAGCCTGCGCCAGCCCTGGCTGGTCATGGCGGTCGTGGGCCTGATGCTGATGCTGGCGCTGATGCTCTATCCCAGGATGGGCAAGGACTTCCTGCCGGCCTTCCACGAGGAGACCGTCATCGTCACCACCGGCGCGGCGCCCGGCACCTCGCTGGCGGAGATGCAGAAGCTCGCCGCCGCTGTGGAGAGCCAGATCCAACTGGTCCCCGAGGTCAACCATGTCGGTCGACGCATCGGGCGTGCCGAGCGCAGCGACCACGTCGTTCCCATCTCCAATGTGGAGTTCGACATCGACTTCAAGAAGGAGGGCAGCGAGCGCAGCAACGAGGAGATCCTCGACGACCTCCGCACCCGGGTGCAAACCGTGCCCGGTACCTTCAGTGTGCTTTCGGGGCCGCTCTCACACCGCATCAGTCACTTGCTCAGTGGCGTCACCGCACCGATTGCGGTAAAGATTTTCGGGCCGGATCTCGACGTCATCACCAAGCTCGGCAGCCAAGTGCAGGACGTCGCCAAAGGCATCCCCGGTCTGGAGGACGCCAAGCTCGACCAGCAGGCACCGATCCCCCAGCTGCGCATCGAGGTGGACCGCGTCCGCGCCCTCGCCAACGGCGTGACTCCGGGCGAGCTGAACCGGGCGCTCTCCACGCTCCTGGGCGGCGCCAAGGTCGGTCAGCTCCGCGAGAACCAGCGCACCCTCGACCTCGCCATCCGCCTGCCGGTGGAGTGGCGGTCCGATCCCACCGCCATCCAGGCCCTGCCCATCGAAACCAAGTCGGGGCGGAGAATCTCGCTCGGCTCCGTCGCCGAGGTGCGCGAGGCCTCCGGCCCCAGCACCGTGTTCCGCGAGAACACGCAGCGTCGCTACGTGGTCTCCATCAAGCCTACGCAGCGGGACGCCGGCGCGCTGGTGCGCCAGCTCCAGGCGAAAGTGGCGGAGGAGATCCAACTGCCGGAGGGCGTCTTCATCAGCTACGAAGGCGAATTCCAGGCGGAGCAGGCCGCGGCCAAACGCATCGCGATGCTCTTCGGGATCGTTCTCGTCGCCATCGTCATGCTGCTGTGGTCCTACTTCAGGAGCCTGATGCTCGCCGTCCAGGTGCTGCTGAACCTGCCTCTCGCCCTGATGGGCAGCCTCGCCCTGACCTGGCTGCTGGTGGGCAACATCAGCATCGCCACCCTCGTCGGCTTCATCGCCGTCGGCGGCGTCGCGGCGCGCAACGGCATCATGATGATCAGCCACTACCTGCACCTCATGAAGCACGAGGGCGAAGGCTTCACCGCGCGGATGATCGAGCGGGGCACGCTCGAACGGCTCGTGCCCGTCGCCATGACCGCGCTGTCCGCCGGCATCGCCCTGATCCCCTTCGTCGTCGCCATGGGCGAGCCCGGCAAGGAGATCCTCAGCCCCGTGGCGATCTGCATCGTGGGCGGCCTCGTCACCTCCACCCTGCTCGACTTCGCCGTCACTCCCGCCGTGTTCTCCGCCTTCGGTCGGAGGGCCGCCCAGCGCGCCATCGAACGGAATGCTCCCGCTTCCCACTGACCCACGCATTTCCGCCGCGACGGCCCGTCCAACGAAACGGACTGCCGCGACGAACCCGACAAACCAACCAACCGAACAAACCATCCAGATCATGAACATCCGATCCATCCTCCTCCTCCCCGCCCTTCTCGCCATCGCCCTGCCTGCGGTGGCCGACGAGAAGAAGCACGACCACAAGCACAAGCATGGCGAGAAGCACAAGCACGACGACCATGACCACGAACACGAAGAGAAAATCGTCGGTCCCAACGGCGGGCGCGTCGTCACCGCGACCGAACCTCACTTCGAGTTCCTCGTCCTCGACGACCGCAAGCTGAAGATCACCTTCCTCTCCGAGGAGGGCGAGGCCATCGCCCCCGGCAAGGCCACCGTCACCGCCGTGGGCGGAGAGCGCGCGAAGCCGACGACCTTCGCCTTCGCCGAAGCCGGCGGCGCCCTCGTCTCCGACGCCGCCCTGCCCGAGGGCGACATGGTGCCCCTCGTTCTGCAGGTGAAGCTCACGCCCGACGCGAAGACCGTGACCGAGAAGTTCACCGTCAATCTCAACGACTGCCCCACCTGCGAATACAAGGAATACGCATGCATCTGCGACCATGATCACGATCATGATCATGACCACAAGAAGGAAAAGAAGAAGAAAGGCTGACAATTGGTTCCGATGGTGGACAGGGTTGGATCGGCGATCCGACCCTGTCCGATTCGCCTCCAGATTTCCCTTTCGGCCTCCCTATGCTCCTAGCGCTTTGTCAGAATTGAAATGAGAAATGGAGCGCGATCCGTAGCATGGGCTTCCAGCCCATGCCTTTCGACGGTTGGCACGTCCGTCAAGGGGCCATCTCCGGTCGCTGACTGCCCTGCGTCCTCCCCGCCGAAGACACGGGCAGGATGCCCGTGCTACGTTTCGGCTTCGCCACACCGACTGCCACCTATCATTTCAATCTTGACGGACGACTAGCCGCGCCTCGGTGGCGGACCGCACGATCCCATGACAAAGGACAAAGCGAACGGCGTCAGGAGACGCTTCTCCGACTTCCCCCTCTCGAAGCGGGCCAAGCTGGCCCTGGGACTTCTCCTGCTGGCGGCGATGCCGTCGCTGGCGGCAAGGCCAAGCCGCCAGATCTTCGGGGAGGGCTCCGACCGGCTCGGCGCCCTGGTCCGGAACGGCTTGCTCGGACAGGCCTTCCTGAGGCGCGACCACGCCCGGCTCCGCCGCTACCTATCCGCCTATTGGGGGGAATACGCCTCCCAATTCCACGACGATTGGGACGACCGGTTCGAGCGCATCTTCCTCGGTCGCGACCTCGGGATGGCGGACCACCTCAGCGAATGGATGTCCGAAATGGCGGACTCCGGGGAACCGGTCCGCCGCCTTTGCGAGATCGGTTGCGGCGGCGGGAGGCTGCTCGCCTTCTTGGCCGGGCGCTTTCCGGAGCTGGAGGAGTTCATCGGCATCGACATCGGGGAGGCCCGGATCGAGTTGAACCGCACCACCTGCACAGACCACCGGCTTCAGTTCCATGCGGCCGACGCCGTCGAGTGGATTCCCGGGCACGCCGAATCCCACAGCGTCTTCCTGACGAACGGCGGCGTCCTCGAATATTTCCTCGAGGAGGAGCTGGCCCGCCTCTTCGGATGGATCGCCTCGCACTGCCACCCCGCCTCCGTCCTCCTGATCGAGACGATCGGCACCGACCACGACCTCGGCTCCGAACCGGGCAGCCTGGTCTACGGCAGGGAGATGGCGTTCTCCCACAACTACCCCCACCTCCTCAGGCAAGCCGGCTTCTCCATCCGCCACCTTTCGGAATGCGCCGGGTTCGAGCAGGACGGAGGCGGCCGATGGATCCGCATCCTCGCGACGACCGCGACGGAGAACGGGAGCCCTGCCTGAAACCCGACTTGACCGACCGCGAAGCACGGAGCACTAAGGACCGCATGGCCAAGGCCGAACCCTTTCCCCTTCCCAACGAGCTCTACCCGTCGGACTGGTTCGCCCGGCTCCGGCGGGAGGACCTCTTCCTCGGCGCCGCCCCGATCGAGCTCGATCTCGGCTGCGGCGACGGTTCCTTCCTCGTGCGCATGGCCGATCACCACCGCGACCGGAACTTCCTCGGCGTGGAGCGCCTCCTCGGCCGCGTCCGCAAGGTCTCCCGGAAGTCCGTCGCCGCCGGCTTGGACAATGTCAGGGTGCTTCGCGCCGATTCCAACTACGCGGTGGAATGGCTCCTGCCCCGCGGCTTCGCCAGCCGGATCCACTTTCTCTGCCCCGATCCCTGGCCGAAGAAGAAACACGCGTCCCGCCGCCAGATGTGCCGACCGGAGTTCCTGGAGGCCCTCCACGCCCTTCTCGATGACGGCGGCGAGCTGCTCTTCATGACCGATGCCGAAGCCTACTTCGAGGAAGCGCTCGCGGCGCAGCAGGACTGCCCTCTCTTCGAGCGCGAACCTTGGACGGAGGACGCCTTTTTCTACGCGAAGACCGACTTCGAGGAGCAATGGCTCGCCGAAGGACGCCGCATGCACCGCCTGCGCCTGAGGAAGGCGGGAGCCTGAGCAGACGCCCCCACGATCTCCTCCGCTCGCGACGCGGGGATCCTCAGGCCATGCGCTGGTAGAGCAGCAGCATGGAGGAGATCGCCAGCCCGACCCCGAGCCATTCCGAGGCCTTGAGATGCTCGCCGAAGAAGACCGCGCCGACGAGGCAGAGGGAAAGGACTACGGTGAGGCTGTAGATCACTCCGATGTAGGCCAGCTTCAGATGGGGCATCACGAAGACCCAGCCGAAGGTGCTCGCCATCGTGATGAGCAAGCCGATGTTCCGATTCAGGAAGGGCGACTGGCTCTCGCTCGCGTTCTTCAGGAAGTAGTCGCTCACCGCCACGGCCAAGGCAAGAGCGATGGTGACGAGGATCGAGACGGTGGATGCTTTCATGAAAATGGACTGCCAAGTCCACACGTTATCCGCGCTTTCCAAAAATTCCAGAAAAACAGAAATTACACGAAAATCATGCGACTTGGGCGGCGAGATGCCTCACTG
>CAYMMC010000227.1:0-5419 GCA_964391125.1 uncultured Akkermansia sp. | reverse complement strand
GTCGAAGGTGGCCACGCCGACGACGCCCTTGCGGGTCGGGTGCGAGCGGATGAGCCGACGGAAGACGGTGGCCGCGTCGTTGCGGTAGGGCAGCGAGTCCATCATCCCGTCGGTGCCCTGGGTGCGGCCGTCGCAGGGATCGCTGACGAAGCCGGCGAAGGGCACTCCGCCGAGGGCGGTGATGGTTCTCGCGGCCTCCTCCATCAGCAGCCCGACCTCGAAATGGCCGGTGTGGTAGCCGAGGGCCACGGGCGTGCCGTCCGGCTCGCGGATGCCGCCCTGAGTGCTGAGGATGAGATAGTCGCCGCCCGCGACCTTGTCCGAGGGCCAGCCCATGCCCACGTTCTGGGTCCAGCCGAAGAGGTGCCCGCTGGGATGCGTGGCGAGCTGCTCCTTGGTGAAGGGCAGGACGCCGCTCGGGCCGGGAGCCTTCGTGCGGAGGGTGTAGATCGATTCGTCGCCGGAGTCGAGGAGGGGGTGCATCCTTCGAAGTGAAAAGTGAACGGTAAGAAGGGGAGAGGCTCCCCGCAGTGGGCGAAGCTTGCCATCTTCCGCCTCGCTTGGCCAGCGTGGATGGAGTCGGCGACCCGCGCATTTCCGCCGAGAGCCGCTTCCTTCGCGCCCGCCCTGCCTGCCCCTCAATTGTCCGAAAGCTCGCGGAGCTGGTTCCCGGCCCGGGCGATCAGCTGGCTCAGCTCGAGGGCGTTGCGCCGGAAGCGGCCCTTCGACTTCACGTGAAGGAGCTCGAGGGCGAGATCGACGAGCCATCCCGCCCTTGCTTCGTCGCAGTCGGGCAGGTATCGGACCAGGTCGCGTCTCGTCGCCCGGACCGAGTCCGCCGGATCGCCCGACTCCAGCCGACGGCGCAGGAGAGTGCCCGCGATCTCTTCGCAGAGCCTCAAGAGACCGCTCTCGACGGCCTCCCGCTCGACGGGCGTTCCCGCAGCGGCGGAGCTCCGCGACGTCGGAGGCGGGGAGACGAGGGCGGAGAGGGAAACGACGGGCTTGGATTGAATGCGCTTGTTCATGCAAGCACCATCGCCCAGGGGGTGGGACATTGGGGGCGCAGTGCTTTCGGATTCTTTGATATTTGAGGTTTTAAAAGATTTGCATGCGCGACCCAGCAACCACTGCGATGGGGAATCGCGGCGACATGGATCGACTTCGGGCGGATGGCTGGGAGCGTCCGATTCCGCGCTCGATGGACGCTACGGATGAGGGACCGGAACCGTCGCCCGCCGCCTCAACTCTTCGATCGCGGCGAGGATGGCGGATTCGTCCATCTCGTGGACCTCGACCTTCTCGCCGATCGCGGGAATCAGAGTGATGGTGAGACGCCCACCGAGATGCTCGCGGAACTCCTCCAGCCCGGCGAGGATGACGGGGCGCCCGCGCTCCTCGCGGTCGAGCTCCTCGGACCAGAGCGGGAAGCCGACCGTTTCGATCAGGTCCAGGATCTCCTCCGCCGTGGCCTGCGGCAACAGGCCGATCCTGACGGAGTAGAGCAGGTCCACGGCCATGCCGATGGCGACGGCTTCGCCATGGCTCACCGCGAAGTCCGAGATCTGCTCCAGCTTGTGGGCGACCCAGTGGCCGAAGTCGAGGGGGCGCGCCGAACCGTGCTCGAAGGGGTCGCCGCCCGTGGCGATGTGGTCGACGTGGTTCTCCGCGCTGCGCCGGATCGCCGTCTCCAGCGGACGCGTCTCGAGGCGGCCGAGGGCGGGGCCGTTGGCCCGGAGGAACTCGTAGAAGGCCCGGTCGCGGATCAGCGAGACCTTGATCGCCTCGATGATCCCGTCGCGGCAGGCGCGGGGCGGCAGGGTGGCGAGGAAGCCGAGGTCGTTGACCACGGCGTAGGGCACGGAGAAGGTGCCGACCCAGTTCTTCTTGCCGAAGTAGTTGACGCCGTTCTTCACTCCGACGCCTCCGTCCCCCTGGCTCAGGGTGGTCGTGGGCATGCGGATGAGCCGGATGCCGCGGTGGGCCGTGGCCGCTCCGAAGCCGGCGAGGTCGAGGAAGGCCCCTCCGCCGATGGCGATGATGTAGGAATGCCGGCAGATCTTGAAGAACTCGACCGCCTTCCAGATCCGCTCGACCAGGGACCAGTCGTTCTTGCAGCCCTCCCCTCCGGGCAGGAGCAGGGGATCGGCGACGAGGTTCAGGGTATCGGAATGGATGGCGAAGTATTGGGCGATGCGCTCCTCCAATTTGGGATTGGCTTCGGCGACGCCCGCGTCGAGCAATACCAGCACCTTCGCGGTCCCGTCGAGGGCGCAGGATTCGGCGACGAGGTCTCGCAGGGCGTGGTTCTTCGCGTCGAAGGCCCCGTGCGTGAAGGCGACGCGGTGCGTGAAGACGAGGGGAATGGGGCGCTGGATCATCGGGGGGGGAAAACGATAAGGCCCGGAGGAAGGCGGAGCAAGCGGACGCGAACGCGGGGGCGGAGGCGCTCGTCCGTCCCGGAGCGGCGGCGGACGGGAGCCAGCCCTGCGGAAAGGGACGATCCCGGCCCCTCACTGTCGCAGGAAGGCCGCCAGATCGGCCACGTCCTGCGCCGTCAGACCGAGTTGGGCGGCGCTGAGCATGAGGGACCGGTCCAGCTTCTCGCTCGCGGCGATCTACTGGCGGGGGATCATCTGGGTGAGCCCGCAGGTGCTGCCGACGATGGTGGGGTTGCCCCGCTGGATGACGAGGCCGTGGACGGTCTTGCCCTCCTTCGTGAGGATGGCGGCGCCGTCGAAGCCATGGGCGATGTCGGCGCTGGGATCGACGAGGCTGCGGACGACGACCTCGGTGGTCTGGGTGCGTCCCCAGCCGTCGAGGGGCGGGCCGTAATGCACTCCCACGCCGCCGATCTCGTGGCACATCGCGCATCGGGCCGAGGTGGCCTTGCCGCGCTCCGGATCGCCTTCCAGCGCGAGGATTTCCGCGACGTCGAGGGCGGTCCGCTGCGCCTCGTCGGGGGCGGGGGCGAGGACCTCCTGCACCTCGATCTTGCCGGGGTCGTAGATGCCGCGGGTCTTCATCTCCTCCATCAGTCCGTGCTCCCGCCATTCGTTGTTGGCGCGGTTCACCAGCCACCAGACGGCCTGGGCCTTCAGCGGGGTGTCGAGCTGGGCCGCCGTGAGCATGGCGCTCGAGGCGCTCCTGGTGCGGACGAAGGCGATGGCGTCGAGCGCCTGCTGGCGCTGCGCCAGGGGCAGCCCCTCGTGCCTCGCGCGGGCGAGGAAATCCTCGACCGCCGCGACGGGGTGGAGGCGCCAGGCGATCCCGGCGAAGGCCTCGCTCCAGAATCTGGCGTCGTCGCTCCCGATTTCGCCTTTCGCGGCGGCGTAGATTTCGGCCTCCTTGCCGGTCGCGCCGGTGCCGAAGGCCTCCAGATAGCTGCGGTCCTTGCCGTCGTATCCCCTGGCCACGGCGACGAGGATGTCCCTGGAGAGGTCGAGGGAGACGTCGCGCATCGCGAGGGCCACTTCGCGGCGGACGGCGGGGTCGGGATCCTCGGCCAGGACGGCGGCGGCGCCGGAGATGTCGAGGCCGGCGCGGCGCATCGAGCGAAAGGCGGCGATCTTGCGCTCGGGCGTGGGCTGGTCGGCGGGATAGCCGGCGACGCGGGGGCCGCTGATGCCGAGCTGGTAGAGCAGGTGGATGGCGCGTCCCTGGATGTAGGGGTTGGGATCGTCGAGCAGGGCGGCGACGGCGTCGAGCGCGGCGCGGCCCTTGGCCTTCAGTCCTTGAAAGCCGATGGAGCGGACGTTGACCGCGGGCGACCTCAGCGCTTCGACCAGTCCCTCCGTGGTGGAGGGGTCGATCTCGGGAACGACGGGCTTGAAGCCCTTCGGAGCGATCCGGTAGACCGCGCCCGACCCGGCCTCGTCGAGGGCGTGGTGGCCGCCGACGCGGGCGTCGAACCAGTCGGCGACGTAGAGGGCGCCATCGGGGCCCACGGCGATGTCCGAGGGGCGGAAGAGGGTGCGGATTTCGTTGGTGACGCTGTCGGCTCCCCCGAGGAAGTCGGAGCCGGCGAATTCGCCGGTGGGGTTGCTGGTGAGGAAGTCCCGGCGCTCCAGCTTGAAGCCCGCCCCATCCGGCTCGGGCCGGTAGGCGAAGACGACGTTTCGGCCCGCCTCGCAGGCGAGGAAGGTGCCGATCCATTCCTCGCCGAGGGCGCCGTTCTCGTAGAAGACGTTGCCGGTGGGCGAGCCGCCTCCGTAGACGTCGCCCGCCGGGGCGATGCCGGGGTCGTCCTGGCGCCACTGCGCCCTCTGGATGGTCTGGCCGGGGCGCCGGTCCGCCTGCCAGGCGCGCTGGCCGTCGTTGGAGGCGAAGCCGAAGTTGGCGTATTCCATCACCCAGGAGACGCGGCAGGCGGGCGGGTCGTCGTTGTCGTTCTGGAAGACGTCGCCGAGGGAGGTCACGGACTGCTCGTAGGAGTTTCGGAAATTGTGCCCGATGATCTCCGCCTCGGTGCCGTCCGGGTTCATTCGCACGGCGAAGCCGCCGACGTAGATGTGCCCGTCGTCGCTCGGCTTGCCCGCGAGGACCTCGGCGTTGTGGGGGAATTCGAAGGGTCCGACCGGATCCGGTCGGTAGGGGCCGAAGATGGAGAAGGTCCTGCCCGACTTGTCGGTGAACTGCCCGCCGCAGTTGCCCATGCTGAAATACCATTTCCCGTCCGGTCCGACGGTGACGGAGTGGAGCGAGTGGTCGTGGTTCTGCCCGTTGAAGCCGGTGAGGAGGATCTCGCGCTTGTCCACGGCCGGGTCGAATCTCAGGTCGCGGTCCACGTCGGTGTAGACGAGGAGGTGCGGCGGCTGGGAGACGACGATCCGGTTGTCGATCACCGCGACGCCGAGCGGGGCGACCAGGAGGGGCTCCTGCACGAAGGTGTGGCTGCTGTCGCAGCGACCGTCGCCGTCCAGATCCTGGAGCACCACGATGCGGTCGCCCTCGGGCCGGCGGTCGAAAGACTTGCGGTAGCGCACGCCCTCGGCCACCCAGATGCGGCCGGCGTGGTCGATGTCGAGGTTGGTGGGATTGTGGAGCTGCGGCGAGGAGGCCCAGAGGGTGACCTCGAGGCCTTCCGGCACGACGAAGAGCTCGCTGGGGACCGTGGTGGCGGGTGTCTCCGTCTTGGGCTTGGCGGTCTCCTGCGCCGCGGCGGGGAGGAGAAAGGCGAGGAGGATCGGAAGGAGGACGAGCGGTCGGTTCATGTCGCGGACTCGCGGATGGAACGCGGAAAGGAGGATGTTCGGCCATCGAAGCCAAGCCTTCAAGCATGGGTCAATCCCGGATCGCGTCGGTCCCATGCCCTCCAGCAAAAAAAACCAAAACCCCCGGCACTGTCGGGAGACTCTCGAAATTTGATACGGATTAATGATCGTTTCTGGCACAATAAAGGAAGCTGCGGTGGCTTTGG
>CAYMMC010000226.1:0-5458 GCA_964391125.1 uncultured Akkermansia sp. | reverse complement strand
GGCAGCCGCGCCGCCGGGTTCGGGCCGCGGCTCCTCCCGGGCCTCGCCCCGCTTGGCCCCTCCCGCCGGAGCGGCTTCCGCGGCGGTCGCCGCCTCCACCGCCGGCGCGACCTCCAGGACGGTGCGGGAGAACCCGCTTCTGCCCGTGCCCGGATCCTCCGCGAAGGTCCAGACGAACACACCGGGGCGGTCGTAGAGCGCGAGGTGCATGGCCACGCCCGTCGCCAGGAAGACCGCCGTGAATAGAAGCAAGCCGCCGACGTATTTCATATGTCCACCCCTTCACTGATCGCCCGCCCTTCCGCAAGCGAAATCCCGGCCCGCGATGCGGCCGAACCCGGTTGACTCCCGCGCCCGACCCTGTTGAGTCCCCTTGCATGCCCCGCCACACCCTCCTCCAAGCCAAGCTCTACGGCATCGCCGATCTCGGCTACGCCGCACCTTCCTCCCTGGTCCGCGCGACCGCCGAGATGCTCGAGGGCGGCATCGACGTGGTCCAACTCCGCGCCAAGGGCCGCGCGCCCGACGAGATCCGGCGCTGGGCGGAGGCCCTGCTCCCCCTCTGCCGGGAGGCGGGCGTGCCCTTCTTCGTCAACGACCACGCCGCGATCGCCGCCGCCGTCGGAGCCGACGGCGTCCACGTGGGGCAGGACGACGCCTCCATGGACGAGGTCCGCGGGCTCGTCGGTCCGGATCTGCTGGTGGGGCGCTCGACGCACAGCCTCGCCCAGGCCGCCGCCGCCGCCGCCGATCCCCGCACCGACTGCATCGGTTTCGGTCCGCTCTTCGCCACCCCGACGAAGCCGGACTACGCGCCCATCGGCACGCACGAGATCCGCGAGGTCCACCGGCGGCACCCCGACCTGCCCATCTTCTGCATCGGCGGGATCAAGAGGGAATCCCTCCCCGCCCTCGTCGAGGCCGGGGCAAAACGCGCCGTCATCGTCTCTGGAATCTTGCAAGCGGACGACATCGCTGCTTATGTCCGGGCGGCGAAGGCCCTCCTGCCGTGAACGCCGACAAGCGGGACGCTTGCCCTACAGGACCTTCCACCTTTTACTTTTCACCTTCTACTCCGAAAAATGAGCGTCCTCGTCTCCGGTTCCATCGCCCTGGACCACGTCAAAACGCAGAAGGCCTCGCAGGAGGACTTGCTCGGCGGCTCCGCCGCCTACGCCGCGATCGCCGCGAGCTACTTCTCCCCCGTCGGCATGGTCGGCGTGGTGGGCCGCGACTTCCCCGCCGGCCACCTCGACCTCTTCAAGAAGCGCCACATCAACCTCGAGGGCGTCGAATTCTCCGAGGGCGAGACCTTCCGCTGGTCGGGCGAATACGCGGAGGACATGAACAACCGGGAGACGCTCGAGGTCGCCCTGAACGTGCTCGAATCCTGGCGGCCCGCCGTCGCCGAATCGCAGAAGTCGACGACCACGGTGAACCTCCTCGCCAACGCGCATCCGCTGAACCAGCACAGCGTCGTCGACCAGGTCGGCGGCGGACCGGGCTTCACCATCGCCGACACCATGGACCTCTGGATCCAGATCTCGCGGCCCGAGCTGGAGGAGCTGCTCCAGCGCATCGACCTGCTCGTCCTCAACGACAGCGAGGCGAAGCTGATGGCCGACACTTCCAACGCCGTCACCGCCGGCCACCGGCTCCGCGAGCTGGGGCCGCAGTATGTGATCGTCAAGAAGGGCGAGCACGGCGCCATGCTCTTCGGCGAAAGCGACTTCTTCGCCTGCCCCGCCTTTCCCCTGAGCGAGGTCTTCGACCCCACCGGGGCGGGCGACAGCTTCATCGGAGGCTTCGCCGGCTACCTCGCCAGCCTGGGGAAGGGCGCCTACGACTTCGCCGACCTCACCGGCGCGGTCGCCCGCGGCACCATCCTGGCCAGCTTCGCCTGCGAGAGCTTCAGCACCCATGCCCTCGAGGGCCTCACCCCGGATCGCTTCGAGGATCGCCTCGCGGCCTATCGCCGCTACTGCGGCTTCGCCTGAACGGACGTCCTCGGGTCCCCGCGGCCGCGGCGGAGCCCCGGACAGCCAGCAAGAGGACCCGATCCCCATGGGCGGCAGGAGAAAGGGCGGAGTCGCGACGAGGCTGCGGGCCTTGGAATGGCTCGCCATCTGCCTGCTCCTGGGCGGCCTGCTGCTCGCCCTGCGCCGCCTCCCCGTCCAAGCCGCGCTGGAGAAGGCGACTCTCTGGATCGACTCGCTCGGCTGGTGGGCGCCGACGGCCTTCGTCGCGCTCTACGCGCTCTGCACCCTTCTTCTGCTCCCCCGCACCATCCTCACCATCTCGTCCGGCCTCCTCTTCGGATTCGGCTGGGGGGCGGCGCTGGCCCTGCTCTCGATCAACCTGGGGGCGAACCTCGCCTTCCTGACGGGGCGTCATTTCTCCCGCACCGCGGTGGTGCGCCGCAGCCGCGAGCACGAGCGCTTCGTCGCCCTCGACCACGCGGTGGGACGCGACGGGTGGCGCATCGTCGCCCTGACGCGCCTGACCCCGGTCTTCCCCTACTCGCTGCTCAACTACGCCTTCGGCCTCACCCGAGTGACCTGGCCGCAGTTCGCCCACGGCTCCTTTCTGGGAATGCTGCCAGGCACCCTCATCCTCGTCGCCCTCGGGACGCTCACCGACTTCGCCGCGGAGCAGAGCCAAGCCGAGACCGGGACCTGGCTCCGTCTCGCCACGGCGGCGGCGATGGTCGCGGCCGTCGCCTCCACCCTCGTGGTGGCCCGCTTCGCCAAGCGGGCGCTGGAGCGCAGCGCGGGTGCGGAGCTCTGACCTCCGGACGCCAAGCCGACCTCGCCCGAACACGGGGCGGGAGCGGGACCGAGGGCGGAACAAAAAACGTGGCTTGAACAAGCGATTGCCGCGCGGTTGCTTTTCCTCCCGTTCCCGTTTTGTGTCTTCGTCGGCGGATTCCGTTCCGGGAATCCCCCGCCGATCAAGCCACCGACGTCGCTCCCCTACCTTCCCATGCCCTCGCTTCCGAAATCCCTCGCCCTCGCCGCTCTCGTCGCCTTTCTCCCGACCGCCCGGGCGGACGAGCTCCTCATCGACGCCGAAAGCTTCTCCGATCTCGGCGGCTGGGTCGTCGACCAACAGTCGATGGACCAGATGGGCTCCCCCTACCTGATGGCCCACGGCCTGGGGGAAAAGGTCGCGGACGCCACGACCACGTTCCAAATCCAAAAGGGCGGGAACCATCGGGTCTGGGTGCGCACCCGCGACTGGGTGGGGAAATGGAAGGGCGACGAGTTCGAGGGACCGATGAAGGCCGCCGGATCGCCCGGCATCTTCCATCTCGCCGTGAACGGCCGGCCCCTCGGGACCGTCTTCGGCGAACACGGAGCCGAATGGCATTGGCAGGACGGCGGAACCGTCGAGCTCGCCGCCGGGGAGCACCGCCTCGCCCTGCGCGATCTCACCGGTTTCAACGGACGTTGCGACGCCATCCTCCTGAGCGACGCCCTCGACTTCAAGCCCGGCGGCTCCCTGGCGGAGATCCAGGCGCTGCGCGACCGGCTCCTGCCCCGGCAGCAGCAGGTGGTGGACAAGGGCGACTACGACCTCGTCGTGGTCGGCGGCGGCATGGCGGGCATCTGCGCCGCCGTCAGCGCCGCCCGCTACGGCTGCAAGGTGGCCCTGATCCAGGATCGCCCCCTCCTCGGCGGCAACAACAGCTCGGAAGTCAGGGTGGGGCTCTCCGGCCTGATCCGCAAGAAGCCCTATCCCGAGCTGGGCAACCGGGTCGAGCAGATCGGGCCGGTGGGGCACTGGAATCTCTGGGAGGCGAACCGGCAGCCCGAGCTGGAGCATAGCCAGAAGATCCACGCCATCATCGAGGCGCATCCCGAGAAGAAGCAGCACAACGCCGGGGACGCCTCGAACTACCAGGACGACAAGAAGCTCGAGTATGTCCTCGCGGAGAAGAACATCACCCTCTTCCTCAACACCCGGGCCAACGGGGTGGAGATGAAGGACGGCAAGATCGCCTCCGTGCTGGCGCAGAACACCCGCAGCGGCGAGAAGATGAAGGTCACCGGCCGGATCTTCGCCGACTGCACCGGCGACGGCAACCTCGGCTACCTCGCCAAGGCGGACTTCCGCATCGGCCGCGAGTCGAAGTCGCACACCGAGGAGGAACTGGCGCCGTCGGTGGAGGACAACTTGGTGATGGGGACCTCCGTGCAATGGAACACCAGGGAGGAAGCGGAGGAATCCAGCTTTCCCGCGACCCCCTGGGCCATCGGCTTCACCGACGAAACCTGCGTCGAAACCATCCGGGGGGATTGGGACTGGGAGACCGGCGCCCGTCTGAACAACGCCACCCAGATGGAGGAAATCCGCGACTACGCCCTGCGGGTGGTCTTCGGCAACTGGAGCGTGCTCAAGAACAGCGCCGATCCCAAGCGGCAGGAGAAGTTCGCCAAGCGGAAGCTCAACTGGGTGGCCTACATCGGCGGCAAGCGCGAGTCCCGGCGCCTCATGGGAGAGTTCGTCCTCAGGCAGCAGGACATCGTCGAGGGCATCGACTACCCCGACGCCTCCGTCACCGCCACTTGGAGCATCGACCTGCACTATCCGAAGGAGCCCCTCTGCGCCTGCGACGCCTTCCAGTCGACGGCCAGCCACGTCAAGATCGAGCCCTATCCGATCCCCTACCGCTGCTTCTACTCGCGCAACGTGCCCAACCTGATGATGGCGGGGCGGAACATCAGCGTCACCCACGTCGCCCTAGGCACCGTGCGGGTCATGAGGACCACCGGCATGATGGGCGAGGTCGTGGGCATGGCCAACGCCATCATGAAGGAGCACCAATGCCTGCCGAAGGACGTCTACACCGACCATCTCGATCAGTTGAAGCAACTCATGGCCGCCGGGGTTCCCGGAGCGCCCAAGCTGAAGTGAGGGCCCCTGCGACGGCGTCTCTCCGCCAACCCGCCGCCGCGCGGGCTCCAAGGGCAGCGCCCCGAGCGGTCCGCCCGGGGATCGAAGGCCGCGGCCCTGCCCGATTGGCCGCACGGCCTCGCGCCGCCACCTTTCGGCACCTCAACTGCCGCATCCCTTCGCGGCATACATGCCCGTGAGGACCGAGCGACGGTTGTAGGCCGCCGTGATCTGCGCTTCCGTGTCGGCCTTCTTCTTGGCATTGGCTTGGTTCATCATGTTCATGGCCGTCCCCAAGTAGGGAACCGAGCCCCCCGCCGCGGAAAGCGCTCCGCTGTAGAGGGCGCCGTTGATGGCGAGATCCTTGGTCAGGCCGATGGCCTCGGCCGCCCGGACCTCCCCTTGGGCGACGCCGAGAATCCCGTTCATCTGGTCGATCTCGGCCTTGATCTGCTCGCAGGTCATGGAAGCATCCCCCGCCTGGTTCGCCTGAGGGGCGTTGGACGGAGCGGCGGTCCCGCCGGCGAGTGCGGCGGACGCCGTGGACGCGGCGCCGGGAATG
>CAYMMC010000225.1:0-5467 GCA_964391125.1 uncultured Akkermansia sp. | reverse complement strand
ACTGGTGCAGGCCGATGCTGGGTTCGTCGAGCACGTAGAGCACGCCCGCGAGGCCCGCCCCGATCTGGGTGGCGAGGCGGATGCGCTGGCTCTCTCCGCCGGAGAGGGTGCCGCTCTCGCGGTCGAGGGTGAGATAGCCCAGCCCCACCGTGTCGAGGAAGGCGAGGCGTTTGCGCGCCTCCGCGAGCACTTCGGTGGCGTAGCTCGCCTGGGTCTCGGTCAGCGCCACGCCGTCGAGCCAGGCGATGGCTTCGGCGATGCTCAGCGAGGCGAAGCCCTCGATGGAGAGGGGCCGCTCGCGATGCGCCAAAGTCACCGCGAGGATTTCGTCCTTGAGCCGCTTCCCGCCGCATGCAGGGCAGGGCTTGGCCGACATGAAGCGCCGCACGTTGCGCTTGGTCATCTCGCTGTCGCTCGTTTCGAGGAGCCTCGTCGCCTGGGTGGCAAGGCCCTCGAAACGCTCGTCGCCGTGGAGCAGGGCCTTCTTGAACTCGCGCGGCAGGCTGCGGACGGGCGCGTCGGGGTCGACCTGGTAGTGCTTTGCGAGATCGGCGATGGCCCGCTGATGGTAGCCCTTGCGCGACTTCGACCCGCTCCACCAGGTCTTCACGGCGCCGCCGTTCAGGCTTTTGTCAGGGTCCGGGACGATCAGCTCGGGATCGGGGACGAGGCGCGTGCCGAGGCCGTGGCAGGTCGGGCAGGCCCCGGCGTGGCTGTTGAAGGAGAAATGCTTCGGCGTCAGCTTGGGGAGGGAGAAGCCGGTCTCGGGATTGGTGTATTGGAAGGTGAAGTCGTGCCGCTCGTAGTCCTCCGCCCCCGGCGTCTGGACGAGGGCGGCGACGCGGTTCTCCGAGAGCTTCTGCGCCGTCTCCAGCGAGTCGGCGAGGCGGCTGCGCAGGTCGTCGCGCACGACGAGGCGGTCGATCACGATCTCGGCGCTCTTGGCCTTCGCCTTCTCCGGGATCTCCTCGATCTCGACGAACTGCCCGTCGAGGCGGGCGCGGAGGAAGCCTTGGACGCGGTAGCGCTCCAGCTCTTCGCGGAGCGTGGTGCCCTTCTCGACCTTCACCGGAGCGACGAGGACGAGCCGCGTGCCCGCGGGAAAGGCGACGAGCGCATCGACGATGTCCTTGATGGTGTGGCGCAGCAGCGGCGCCCCGGTGACGGGATCGTGGGGACGTCCGAGGGCGGCGTAGAGGATGCGGAGGTAGTCGTAGATCTCCGTGGCCGTGGCGATGGTCGAGCGCGGATTCGGCTGCGAGCTGCGCTGCTCGATGGCGATGGCCGGGGTGAGGCCCTCGATGAAATCGACCTCGGGCTTTTCGAGGCGGTCGAGGAACTGCCGCGCGTAGGCCGAGAGCGACTCGACGTAGCGGCGCTGGCCCTCGGCGTAGAGCGTGTCGAAGGCGAGCGAGGACTTGCCCGAGCCCGACACGCCGGTGACGACGACGAAGCGGTTTCTCGGGATTTCCAAATTGAGGTTTTTCAGGTTATGCTGGCGGGCACCCTGGATACGGATCGTCGCGTCGTCGCCCATTTCACGCTTATGGCAGAATCTCCGGAACGGAAGTGGAGAACATTGAGGAAGATCGCCCCGCCGCAAGGAAAGCTTGCGGGGGAGCGGACTCCGTCCGGCTCCGCGTCCGACCCGGTCGAGCGGCGACCGGGTCCGGCGGAGGGAGCCTCCGCCATCCTCGTCGCCCATCCCGTCGCCTCGACCTCGCGCCTGGTCCGCGAGACCTTGGAGAGCTTCACCAACGGCCGGGTCTTCGCCACGGCCGACCCGGTCCGGGCCTTCGAGCTCGCGTTGCAGCGCCGATACGGGCTCTTCCTCTTCGCGATGCGCCTGGGCGAGCTGTCGGGACCGACGCTCTACGAATTGATCTCCAAGGCCTACGCGGCCGAGCGGGGTCCCCGTCTTCTCCCGCCCGGAATCGTCTTCATCCGCGAGAAGGACGATCCCAAGCTGCCCGAATCCCTCGCCCGCGACGTGCGGGTGAAGGACGTCCTGAGCAAGCCGATCCGCATCGAGCGGCTTCTGGAGGCCGTCGGCGGCGCGTTGGAAGTCCGCGACCCCACGGCGCGGGAGTGAACGATCCCGAAGCGCCGCGATGGACGAGCTCCTCGAAGCCCTGCTCCGCCTCCTCTGGTGGCCCTACGAAGCCTGGAGGAACGCCCGCGAGAACTCGCGCGTCGGGACCTCCCCCCACGAGGACGGCGCCATGAGATTCTGGAAGGGCCTCGCGATCCTCGGAACCGGTGCGCTGGCTGCGGCGGGTGTCGCCGCCTGGCTGCTCTTGAAATGAGACACCTCCGGCAGAACCGGAGGGCTGGGGATCGGAGAGCCGCCCGAAGCGGCCCGTGGCCTCGTTCCTCGGGAGACCTCGAACGCCTCTCCCGAAAATTCCATCATCCCCCCCACGCATCGCCGCGTTCAAAGGCAGCCCCGAGCGGCCCGCTCGGGGAGCGAAGGTCGCGGGGACGCCCGATCGACCGCGCGGGCCGCGCGGCCCTACCCGCCTCGCAGCAAAGCCATCCGTCGAAACCCTTCCCCCGATGGATGGGGACTGCCGGATCGACCGAACCTCGACAGTCTCCCCGGCGGAGCCGGAGGTTTCCCGATTGGAAAATGACCGCGAAGAGCAAAATTCAAACGCTGGAAGTCTCCCGACAAAGCTGAGGGCTTGCCTTTGGAATCAACCTGAGACAGGATGATCGGACCTGCCATCGCCGACTGGGTCTGTCGGTGCTGTTCGCCGCCATCTCTCGAATCTCGCCTCGATTCGCGGAATCCTCTTCGCGGCGCTCCGAGCCGCAAACCGCAAGCGTTCTGGCCTCTTGAAAAGGATCCTCTGCCAGACGCGGTCATAGTGGAACCACTCTGAAAGACCAAAGAGGCCGCTCCCAATGCGTTCCCGGAGATGAAATATCGGCTCCAGATGCCAAGCGTTCAGCTCTTCGTAGGGAATGAACTCCCGAGTCCCGAAGAGCGTGACGCCCTCGCCCGGCGCTTGGGCAATCTCGACGGCGAACGAACCGCCATGTTGGTTTGCCTGGAAAGTGACCAAATCAGCTCTTCCCTCAAGTTTTCGCCGGTAGTGCGGATACCTCCCGCTGAACCCCTTGTCCCGCAACACCGGTTCGACCTCTTTGCGTATCGCATCCCCTATCGAACGGAAGGTTGGCATTTTTTGATCCTCCATTCAATTGATCCCCCATTCAAGAAAACAACTTCCCGACCCTCTGCTTCAAGGGGGGCCAGAAAGCCTCGACGCCGCCCTGCCGAAGCTTGCGTCCGAGATGTGGAGAAATTCGCCGCAAGCCGACCGGACGCCCGGCGTCGGCGGGGTTTCGCAGGCCAAGAGGCCGACCTTCGCGTCGATTCCACCTCGCGGCAGCCGAGGCGAGCCAAGCGACGGCACCGAAAAGAAGAGTGGCCGGGACCTGCCGCAAGACAACAAGAAGAGCCCGGCCTCCGAGACCGATCTGGAAAAGCGTTTCCGACGGCCCGGCACGAGTGCTCCGAAGGCAGCCTCAGTCCCTCAGCGTGTCGATCTTCTTCGCGACCTCGATGTCGGCCTCGGTCAGACCGCCCGCGTCGTGGGTGGTGAGGCGCACCGTGACGGTGCACCAGCGGATGTCGATGTCGGGATGGTGGCCCGCCTCCTCGGCGATCTCGGCGACCGCGTTGACGAAGTCGATTCCCTCCATGAAGTCGTCGAACTCCACCGCGCGAACGATGGAGTTGTCTTCGAGATCCCATTCCGGGAGTTTCTTCAAGTGGACGGCGAGCTCGTCTGCGTCGATCAGTTCTGACATGGTCGGGGGAGTTTCAGCAGCCTTTTCTAACGGAATCCGCCGCCGCCGCAACCGTTAAATCACCGAAAAGGGAAAAGAAAGGCCGACGGAACGCCCGGCCTCCTCGGTTGCGCGATGCCCCGGACAGCGGAGGGGAAGATCAAAATCGGATTGCAGGGAGGCCAGTTTCGTTCAATCCTCCTTGGTGCGCGGGCCGCCCGCGTCCCCGCCCGGGGCGAACGTCCCGGCCACGGTCATTCCATCTCTCACCCTCAAGTTCTTGTCATGGCACACGGAAAAATCTACAACAACATCGTCGAAACAGTAGGCAACACCCCTCTCGTCAAGCTCAACCGCGTCACCGAAGGGCTCGAGGCGACCGTGGCCCTCAAGTGCGAGTTCTTCAACCCGCTCGGCTCGGTCAAGGACCGGATCGGCATGGCCATGATCGAGGCCGCCGAGACCGAGGGCAAGATCACCAAGGACACCGTGATCATCGAGCCGACGAGCGGGAACACCGGCATCGCCCTCGCCTTCGTCTGCGCCGCGAAGGGCTACCGGCTCATCCTCACCATGCCCGAAACGATGAGCCTGGAGCGCCGCACCCTCCTCGCCCTGCTCGGCGCCGAGCTCGTCCTCACCGAGGGCGCCAAAGGCATGAAGGGCGCCATCGCCAAGGCGGAGGAGATCGCCGCCTCCATCCCGGACTCCTTCGTCCCCCAGCAGTTCGACAACCCGGCCAACCCCGCCATCCACCTCAAGACCACGGCCGAGGAGATCTGGGCCGACACCGGCGGCAAGGTCGACATCGTCGTCTCCGCCGTCGGCACGGGCGGCACCGCGACCGGCTGCGTCGAGGGGCTCAAGAAGAGGAATCCGGCCATCCAGGTGATCGTCGCCGAGCCGGTCGACTCGCCCGTGATCTCGCAGACCCTCGCCGGGGAGACGCCCACCCCCGGCCCCCACAAGATCCAGGGCCTCGGGGCCGGCTTCATTCCGAAGAACCTCCGCCTCAAGGGCGAATCGGGCGAGGAGCAGATCGTCGAGTGCATCACCGTCAGCAACGACGACGCCTTCGCCATGGCCCGCCGCCTCGCCAAGGAGGAGGGCATCCTCGGCGGCATCAGCACCGGCGCCAACGTCGTCGCCGCCATCGAAGTCGCCAAGCGCCCCGAGAACAAGGGCAAGCTCATCGTCACCGTCGCCTGCTCCACCGGCGAGCGCTACCTCTCCACCGCCCTCGCCGACGAGGCCCGCGCCGCCGTCGGCAGCTGAGCGAAACGCCGCAACTCGGCGGTGACAAACGACGATTTTCGCTTACCATTCGGGCCGCCCCCGACCCGCTCGAGGGCGGCCCCTTTTCTTTCCCACCCATTCGCAGACCATGGCCGACGCCCCCCAGAAGCCCATCCAACCCGAGGAACCCAGAAACCTCGACGCCATCGCCGCCAGCGAGGCCTCGGGGGTCGTCGACGCCATCGAGCGGCACCGCACCAAGATCCTCGCGGGCATCGCCATCGCCGCCATCGTGGTCTGCGCCATCCTAGTCGGCGCACAAGTGGTGAAGCAGCGCCACCTCGCCGCCGCCGCCGCCTACACCGCCGCCGCATCGAAGGGCGACATCGCCGCGCTCGACTCGGTGCTGGTCGAGCATCCCGGCTCCATCCCC
>CAYMMC010000224.1:0-5523 GCA_964391125.1 uncultured Akkermansia sp. | reverse complement strand
CCCGCGGGCAGACGCTGGCGCTGGCCCGCCAGCAGTACGTCGAAGCCGCCCGCGCCACCGGCGCGCCTGCCTCCCGCATCCTGCTGCGCCACATCCTGCCGAACCTGCTGCCGTCGATCCTGACGGTCGCGGTGCTCGAGCTGGCCCGGATGGTCCTGGCCGAGTCGTCGCTCAGCTTCCTCGGGCTCGGCATCCAGCCACCCGACATTAGCTGGGGGCTGATGCTGTCCGAAGGTCGCAACTACATGCTGACCGCGCCCTGGCTAGTCACCCTGCCAGGTCTCACCATCGCCCTGAGCGTCCTGTCCGTCAACATCATCGCTTCTCACGTTCGTCGGCTGGTCGATCCGTTCCAGCGCGGACGACTCGAGAACGAGCGCTAACGCACTGATCGCTGGTCAGGAGGTGCCTCAAAGCTATTCCGTAGCTCGATGTCTGGGAGAGACTCGACCGCGCACGTCCAACGCAGGTAGCGCACAACTCCAATGTAGGTAGCTCGAGGAGACACTACGTGCTAGATCAGACCGACGCCTTGCCAACCATCAGTCGGCGGCGCTTGCTCCGCCTCGGAATGACCGGATTCGGGCTCGTCGCGCTGGGCGCCGCCTGCGCTCCGGCCGCGTCGACGCCAGCCGCGCCGACCAGTGGGGCCGCCAAGCCGACCACCGCCCCCGCGAAGCCCGCCGTCGACCCCATGTTCCAAAAGGCCGTTAGCGAAGTCGAGACCGCCGCTGCCGAGGCCGCCAAGCGCGCCGCCCAGGCCAAGGCCGAATTCGAGGCCGCGATCAAGACGGTCGAGGAGGCGACGAAGCGGGCCCAAGCGCTGAAGGTCAGCTCCGAAAAAGCCGCCGCCGTCGCCGCCGAGACCAAGGCGGCCCTGGATCAGCTCAAGAAGGCGGTCGAGACGAGCAAGAAGTGAGCGAGCGCTCAGCGCTCGGCCATCGAACGCCGCATCCGCTCGATGCTTCCCGAGAGCGCCTCGAGGTGCTCTCGGGTCAACCGGAGCGTTTCGTTGAGTTCGTTCATCGCGGCGCGGGCGTTGCGGGCGTGAAGCGGATGGTCGCCTTGCCTCCCCTCCTCCGCCAAGTCCATGCCGAATTCGACGATATTGTCGGCGCTCCGTTCGGTGCGCTTGCGTTCGGATTCCGGCTGGAAGGGTCGGATGGCTCTCTCGACCCGGCTTTGAATGCGCATGACGCGCTGTGAAACCTGCATTTTCAGCTCCTCCGCATGGGCTACGAGCCGAAGCTCCAGAGAGGAAAGCCGCGCCTCGATGAGATCCGTCTCCGCAGTGTCGGGGTACGACGGCACCTCCTTGAGCGGGGCAACGTTCTCGGATTTGCTTCGATGCAAGGGAAAAAACGGCACGCGAATCATCAGAAATTCAAAGTTATTTAATTTTACCAGAAGTTCTGTAATCAGCAATTACTAAAGTTATCGAGTTTTTTAAACGTCCTCACGAACGGGAGATCGCGACCGGGTCCAGCGCCGGTACCGAGGCCTCCTCCCGCCGCAGCGCGGGCTGATCGAATCCCTCGACGGCAGTCGGGACCGGCCTCCTCCGCTCGACCGCCGGCACGGGCACGAACTCCTCCCCGATGAACTCCGGCTCCGATGCGTCGGGCAGCACCGTGCCGAGATTCCTCGCCGCCTCCCCCCGCCCGGGCGAAAGCGCGGCGATGAACAGGAGATGCACCAAGGTCACGCCGAAGACGACGCAGACGGTTTGCAGGGAGAGCTTCATGGACGTGGTGGGGAAAGTCGTTCAGTAGCCCCGCAGCGATCCGCCCGCCTCGGTCGCCTGGCGGGCGATGGGATTCATCTGAAGTTCGGCGCCCTCCGGCTCATCGGCTTCGCCACGCAGGAGCCGGTCCCGGACCGAGTGGTATCGCTTCCTTCCCTCTCCACCCGGAGATTCGCCGCCCTCGCCCTCCTTCGGCGGCTCGGAGCGAGGGGCTCGGTCGATCGAGGGGGCGTCCAGCGTCGCCGAGAAGCTGCGCTCGAAAAGACGGACCATGTCGTCCCGGAAACGCGCCAGCCGCTCCGTCCGCACCCGTATCGCCGCGAGCAGCAGGGTTCGCGCGAGGATGGCGGGACCGGCGACGAGGATCGAAATCGCGAGATGGCCGAGGGCGCCTCCCACCTTCGGCGCGAGTTCGGCGAACTCGGCCGCTCCGTCGAATCCCTCCATCAAGGTCCAGACGAAGCCGAAGGCGCCCAGCAGCAGCGCCGCCCCGCCGATGGGCCGCAGTCCCTCCACGCCGGCGCCGAGCCGTCCCGAGGCCCGGCGGAAGCCCGCCTCGAAGGCGGCGCGGACTTGCCCGGTCCGATGCTCCGTCAACTTGGCGCCCGGCCGGTCCCGTGCCGGTTCGGTGCGCCGCTCCCGCGAGCCGAGCAGCCAGTAGGCGGTCTCGCGCGCTCCCGCTTGGTAGACGAGATGCTTCGGCGAGGCGTCGTCCTCCTGCCCGTCCTGCTCGTAGACCTCCAGCGCCGTCTTCGACTTGCGCAGGCGATCCGTGAAGCGCTGGTCCGCCCGCTGCGACTTGCGGAGCTGGAGCAGCTTCGACAAGATCATGACCCAGCTCACGATGGACAGCATGAAGAGCAGCCATACGACCACCTTGCCCGGAAAGACCGGCTGGTCGAGCGCCGCCCGCAGGCTGGCGAGAACGGGGGGGAAGAAGGCGGCGTGCATAACCTCGGCGACACAGGAGGAGCAAAAGGGAAGAAAAAACGAAGTTTACTAAAATATCTCAAAATTTTAATAAAAACAAGCTTCCGCTTCGTGCTTTCCGATTTCCGGAGCGAGCTCGTTTCTTGCGGCGTTTCCGAAAGCGTGCAAGGCTTGGTCCGGCGTTCTGACCAAATTCCGGTCGCGCTCAAAGGAGGTAAAGACATGACGATCGACCTTTCAGGAAAAACCGCAGTGATCACTGGTTCCACCGGAGGCATCGGTCTCGCCATCGCCACCGGACTCGCCAAGGCCGGCGCCCGGGCCGTGATCGCCGGCCGGGAACCATCCCGCATCGATGCGGCGCTGGCCCGGATTCGCGAGGCAACCGGTCGCGACGACGCCTCCGGCGTGGTCTGCGATCCCGGAACCGCGCAAGGCTGCAAGACCCTGGTCGCCGCGCAGCCGGACGCGGACATCCTGATCAACAATCTCGGCATCTACGGCGCCTGCGAGTTTTTCGACATCGACGACGCGCTGTGGGAGCGGTTCTTCGAGGTCAACGTGCTCGGCGCGGTGCGCCTGTCCCGGCACTACGCCCTCGGCATGAGGGATCGCGGCTGGGGGCGGATCCAGTTCATCTCCAGCGAGTCGGCGCTGAACATTCCCGCGGAGATGGTGCATTACGGCGTGAGCAAGGCGGCGCTGCAAGGGCTGTCGCGCGGACTGGCCAAGGTGCTGGCGGGCACCGGCGTCACGGTGAACGCGATTTTGCCGGGACCGACCCGGACCGAAGGCGCGGTCGCCATGATGGCGGATCTGGCCGCCGAGCGCGGAGTCTCCCCCTCGGAGATGGAAGCTCTGTTCCTTGAGGAAAACCGGCCCTCCACCCTGCTGCATCGCTTCGCCGATCCCGAGGAGGTCGCCAGCCTCTGCGTCTACGCGGCGTCGCCGCAGGCCAGCGCCACCACCGGCGCCTCTCTGCGCGCGGAAGGCGGAATCGTCGAAAGCATTTCCTGAGGTCGGCCCCACCGGAGCCGGCCCAGGCGGTCGCCTTTCCCCCGCTCCGGCGAGATCGCCCATCCATGCGCAACTCGTCCTCGACGAAGGGCGCAGGACGCTTCATCCTTCTTCCATGCGCCGCTCCTCCGCCCCGATGATCCCGCCGCCCCTGCGACGGATCGCCCTGCCTCTCGCCTTCGCCGCCCTGCTCTGGTCCTGCGAAGAGCCCCGCCAACGCCAGGCCCAACTGCCGGAACCCGCCGCGGATGCGCCCGCCGCCCCGGCACCGGGCGCACCTGCGACATCCCCGCCGCCTCCAGCGGTCCGGACCGCCGACGTCCCACGCGAGGCCGAACCGGAGCCGGCCCCCGCCGATCCGGAGCTCTACGTCGCGATCGAGGAGGGGCGCCTCATCGTGCGCGGGGCCCTGACCAGCCGCATCCAGCAAGAGCGCATCCTCGAAACCCTCCAGCGGGAGTTCCCCGACCTCGCCGTCGAGAAGGACCTCCGGCTGGAATACCACCGCCACCCCGTCGCCTGGGGCAACCGCGTCGCGGATCCCTTCCTCGTCCAATATCTGAAGATGGTCGATTCGCCGAAAGTGACCTACAAGGACGGCATCGTGACCTTGAGGGGGAAACTGAAGAACAAAGCCAACCTGGTCCCGCTCTCCGAGCTGGCCATCGACACCTTCGCGGGCGACCGGACCCGGGACCTGGTGAACCATCTCGTTGACTAGAACCGAACCATGTCCCTACGTCTCGAAATGCTGCAAGTGGCGAGGCTCGCCCGCGCCGTCCTCGGGGACGAGGCTTGCGAGCTGGTCGAAGCCCATGTGCGCTCGCAACAAGGCGAGGACGGGGGCTTCCGCGACCGCGACGGAGCATCGGACCTCTACTACACCTGCTTCGCGATCGACGCGCTCACCGCCCTGCAGGCGCCGCTGCCCGAGGAATCGCTCGCCGCCTTCCTGGAGGAGCGGCTCGCCTCGGCCGGCCAGCTCGACTTCGTCCATCTCTGCTGCCTCGCCCGCGCCTCCTCGGCCTTGGCCAAAGGCCCCTCCCCCGAACGGCTCGCCCCGGTCTTCGAGCGCATCGAGGCGCACGGCGCGGCCGACGGCGGCTACAACCAATCCCCCGGCGCGGCGACCGGATCGGCCTACGCCTGCTTTCTCGCCTACGGGGCCTACGCCGACCACGGCCTGGCCCTGCCCGACCCCGGCGGCGTGGCCCGCTGCCTCGAGGCGCTCCGCGTCGAAGGCGGAGCCTGGGCCAACGACGTCGAGCTGCCCATCCCCAACGTGCCCGCCACGGCGGCGGCGGTGACGCTCTGCCGCAATCTGCGCCTTCCCGTGCCGCCGGAGACGCCTCGATGGCTCCTCGGCGCCTGGCATCCCTCCGGCGGCTTCCTCCCCTTCCCCGGCGCCCCCATGCCGGACCTGCTCTCCACCGCCGTCGCGCTCCACGCCCTCGACGGGCTCCAAACCGGCTTTTCGGAGAGGAAGGAGGCGATGCTGGACTTCGTCGACACCCTCTGGACCGCCGCAGGCGGCTTCCACGGCACCTGGGACGACGAGGATCTCGATCTCGAATACACCTACTACGGCTTGCTCGCCCTCGGGCACCTCGCCCTGTGATCCGATGCGATGACCGACCCCGACCTCCTGCGACGGACCCTGGCAAACGCGCGAAACACCCTGCTCTCGGAGCGCAACGCGCAGGGCCACTGGACCGGCGAACTCTCCACCTCGGCCCTCTCCACCGCCACCGCGCTCGTCGCGCTCGCCACGGTCGACGACCGGACGCACCGCCGGCGCATCGCCTCGGCCTGCCCCTCGCTCGCCACCCCCC
>CAYMMC010000223.1:0-5565 GCA_964391125.1 uncultured Akkermansia sp. | reverse complement strand
GAGACGCTGCCCGAATCGAGAATGATGTTGACCCCCTTGCGGGCCACGTCGGTCTCCTGGACGTCGAGCTCGACGCTGCGCTGCCGCAGGAAATCGAGGGCGTCGCGAAGCGGGGTGTCGGCGAATTCGACGCTGGGGAGGATGATCGTCTTGAGCTTCTCCTCGGTGCGGCGGATCTCGGCCGTGCCGGAATCCGTGGGAATGTCCATGATCGGCCCGCTTTCGAGGTTGGCCGGCACGGGGGTCTCCCATCCCTTCGCCACTTCGCGGAGCATCCTCGCCCGGGTGTGGTCGTAGGCCGCATCGTAGTAGTTCATCTTGTGCCGCTCGTTGTCCTCCATGCCGCGGCGGGCGGCCGTGTTGTAGGGGTCGTCGTTGAGCGCCTTGTTGAACTCGCGGTCGGCGCGGTCGTAGTCGCCGAGGTCGATGTAGCCCTGGGCGGTCTTGAGGGCCAGCTTCACGCGCCGCACCCGCTCCAAGTGGGAGGGGGTCAGGGCCGGGGAGTAGTAGTCGGGATCGTTGAGCCGCTCCAGGAGCCTCTTGGCATCGATGTTGTCGGGATCGACGCTGGGCTGGAGGACGTCCTCGACGAGGGCGATGGCCTCGGGATAGCGGCCTTCCTCGGCGCGCTGGGTCGCGAGCAGGACGCTGGCGCGGGAGAACTGCTTGATGTAGGCGCGGCGGCGCGGCTCCGTCATCGGAGCGTCGGGGAGCAGGTCGAGGGCGGCGCGGTACTGGTCGATGGCCCCCTGGTAGTCGCCGTCGGCCATCAGTTGGGAACCGCGCAGCGCGGCCTCGTCGGCCTTCTTCACGTTCTCCTGCAGGCGGATCACGTAGTTGGTCGCGATGCCGGGCACTCCGCCTCCCGCACCGCCACCGTAGCCGCCGGGTCCGGCGAGCACGGGAAAGGTCCCCATGGCGACGGCGCTGGCCAGCAAGCTCCCGACGGTCTTCCCGAGGGAAATGGTCTTCAATCCTCTAATCTTCATAAAATCGTCTCGCTCAAGCGGTTTGGATCTGCCTGCGGTCTATCCGCAATCAAAAACAGAATAATCTCCGGCTGTCAACAGTTACTTCTTGGGAATCTGGATGGTTTGTTCGGGCTCCGCTCCCGTCTGGTAGGTGACCTCGACGGAATCCTCCTCGACCTTGACGACGCGATAGCGGGTGTCCGGGTCGATCGTCAGGTTGAAGGCGTCGCCCTCCTTGACGAACTGCCGGAATTCGGGGTCGAGCTCGAATTTCATCTCCGCGTAGTAGGTCGGGATGGGCGTGTCCACGTTGCGGACGAGCTCATGGGGTTCGTCCTTCGGCAGGTAGAGGATCTTGATGACCGAGGCGTCCACCTCGATGCCGGAGCTGTTCCGGGCCCGCTTCTCCTCGTAGCCCTCGACCCGGAACTGGCCGTCCTCCGAGGTTTCGCCGACCTTCAGGTAGAAGTTCTGGCTCCTGGGCCATTTCGTGGTGGGCATGCGGTTGATCTGGAAGCGCTCGGCGTCGGGCTTGGCCGCGAAGCGGAGCGTGTAGACCTCCTGCTGCCGCGAGGCGAAGATCAGCTTCTCGGCATAGGGCGGATGGGACTTGGGATCGATGGGGTTGGTCTTGGCCTCCCATTCCGCGAGACTGTCGAATCCGTCCTGATCGGGGTCCTGGCTGAGCACCCCGGAATTGAGGTAGTCGAGGTTGTGGGCCATGAGCCAGGCGTTCGTCACCGGAGGACGGAGGGGATCCTCGTTGGGATCGCTCATGTCGTAGAGCTTCCCGCCCGCTTCGACGATGGGCACGGAGACGAAGAGCGGGAGCGCCTTCTCCGGCTCGCCCTTCAGCGGGTTCGACCAGGCCTGGGTCCTCTCGACGAAGGACTGCGCGATGCGGGCGCGGGGCTCCTCCGTCTCGGGAAGGTCGTTCTTCGGAACCGTCTCGGTCAGCCCGAAATTCTCCGAGAAGCCCAAGGCCCGTATCGAAAAGAGAGCCGACACCCCGATCACCGCGAGGCCGGCCACCAACAGAATCAGTTTATCCCAAGCTTTTCCGCTCATCGTCTCCCTTTCTTCTTCGTTTCGGTTTCCGCTTCCGGCTCCTCCTTCTTCAGTTCATCGGCCCCGAGAAAGCGCGCGATGTCCACGACGAGGAAGGCGTCGAGCTTCTCCAAGCCCATGAGGACGCGGGCATCCTGGTCGGCCTTGATGAATCCGGCCTCCCTCGCCTTCGCCGCGACTTCGGATTCCGGCGCCGTGCCGTGGCCCCACTCCGAGAGCATCTCGGGGCTGGCCACTTCCTTCGTGTCGGGGTTCTGGAAGGTCACGAAGCCGCCCTGGCTCGGTCCGCCCGTCAATTTCAGGGCGCCTTCCTGGGACTCGTTCCTCACCTTCAGCACCCGAACGATGTAGAAGAACTGGCGGTCGTTGGCCAGTTCGTTGACGAGCTTCTGCAGGGTGTCGTGGGAGCCGCGGATGCGGAAGCGGACGGGGTACTTATGCACCGGGCCGTCGTCCTGCACCGCCGGACCGCCGGGCTCGCCGGGGATCGCGTCGCGCTGGAATTCCGAGAGCCGCTCGACTCCGCAGGCGACAAGCTTGCGGAGCAGATGGTCGATCGCCTCCAGCTCGTAGTCGAGCACGGGGACCAAGGCCGGGGCCGGCACGGTGTTGGCGTAGATGTCGAAGCCGAGCTGGAATTCGTTCGTGGAGTCGATCTCCATCCCCCCATCGCCCGCCACCCTGCGGAACTCCTCCACGCGGGTCTTGACAAGCTGCTGGAAGTTGGTGTTCGCCAGGGTCGTGTTGAGCGGACGCTGGAAGGACTTCAGCGTCTCCTCCAGCGCATCGACGCTACTCCGGTAGGATTCCACTTTCTCGGCGAGCGCCTCCGTGTTTTTCTTGTTCGGGTAGGGAACCCGCCGCTCCAAGCTCTCGATGGAGGAGACCTTCGCCCCCCATCCATCCATCGCCTCCCTGTATTTGCCGTGGTTCGACGCCGCGTAGAACCCGCCCCCTCCAAGAGCGAGCGCGGCGACGACGCCAAAAACGATAAGCCAAACCTTCGGATTCATAGTTCTCTATCGGACCTCCTCTGTCGCACCTTGTCTGTCGGCCCCTCTCACTTGGTGAACCGAACCCTGTTCGCCTCCGGAAGGGGGAGGGTCATCTTGAACGGATAGGCGAAGCGGTCGTTGTTCGTGCCGGCATCGACCTCGACGACCTCGCTGATGTCCACCTCTCCCAGATCGAAGAAACCTTCCGCACCGCTGTCGGCGTCGCCCTTCAGGCGCTTGAAGTAGTCGTAGACCACCTCCGAGCCCTTGGGGTTCTCCCGCCACAGCCCATGGACGGAGAACGCGTCGATGATCGCCTCGCTCTGGGCGGACGCCGGGGCCGCGAGCCTGGTGGCGTCGTCGTCGATGATCGGCGTCCGGTTGGAGAGCGGCTCCAGCATGGTCATGTAGAGCACGTCGTTCTCCATCTTCTGGCTGAGGTAGTTGAAGAGCTGGACCCAGTAGACCCGGTGCCGGATCGCTTCGACATAGGGTCCCTGCTGGGCGTCGATGGCCCCGATCTCCTTTTCGAGATCCTGGATTTCCTTCCCGTGCCTCGAGAGCTCCGCCTCCTTCTCGTTGATCTCGGCGGCGCGCTCGTCGGCGAGTTGCGCCCCCTTCGAGAAATGGAAGCCCAAAGCTCCGAGCAGGGCGGTCAGCGCCACCAGCGCAACGATCAGAGCGGGCTTCCGGGCGTCGAGATCCCGGGCCTTGCCAACGGCCTCGGGGACCAGCTCGATGCGCAGGGGGACCTCCCCGATCTGCGCCAGCGCGCTCCCGACGAGGTCGCCGAACTGATGTCCCTGGCTCGAAGCGGTCTCCGCCGCCCCCTTGGCGACCGTCACGTTGCGGAAGGGGTTGAAGTGATCGACCGGCAGGTTCAGCTTCTCGGCGAAGAACTCGCGGATGAAGGGCAGGCCCGCCGTCGCGCCGCCGAGCAGGACGAAGGAGGGCGCGGTGCCGCCCTGCTGGCTGCGGTAGAAGTTGATCGTCCGCATCACCTCCGAATGCAGGCGGGTGAGCGAGTTGCGGACCACCTTGGAGATCGCCGCGATCTCGGGATCCTCGTGGTCGGCGTAGGGGCCGCCCAGGGCGACGAAGCCGTCGAGGATCTTGCGCTGGTCGGCGGAACCGAAATCGGTGCCGAACTCCTTCGCGATGGCGCGGGAGATGTCGGCCCCGCCGATCTTGACGGTGCGGATGAAGAGCTTGCCGCCCTCCATGAAGATCATGTCCGTGGTCCGCGATCCGATGTCGACGAGGAGGGTGGTGCCCTCGAGGTCGGAATAGTTGAAGCGGAGCGCGTTGTAGAGGGCGGCCGGGGACATCTCGGCCCCGTTCGACTTCAATCCGGCGCCGGCGACGAGATTGTCGATCTCGGTCAGCTCGTCGGACTTGACGGCGGCCAGCGCCACCTCGACCTCGACGTCGCCGGGCTCGCCCATCAGCTGGTAGCCCCAGACGACCTCGTTGATGGGATAGGGCACCTGCTGCTGCGCCTCGAACTCCACGATCTGGTCGACCTGGGCGCCGTCGAGGGCGGGCAGGCTCGCGAATTTGACGAGCACGGGGAAGGAGGAGATGACGTAGTTCGTCTTCGTCCCCTTCATCTTCAGCGCGGCGACGACGTCCTTGATCGCCTGCCCCGCCTGGGCGGAGCGCACCTCGTCCTCTCCCGGATCGCCTACGAAGTCCCGCCGCTCGATCCGGTCCAGCCGCAGGCCGCCTCCCGCCGTCTTGGTGAAAACCGCCCCGGTCGCCTGCTGCGATCCGAGACTGAGGGTGAATATGCGCTCTTCCGCCATGATGTCTTTCTCTCTCCGTGGAATGTCAGCCCTTGGGGACGGGTCGCCGACCTCAGCGGGACGCCTTCTCGACTTCCGCGTAGCGGTCGATCCAGAGAAGGGCGAAGGGGGTCTCCAGCTTGCCGAGCACGCCGGGCTGGCCGGGCACGGACTCCCAGAACTTGCCGCCGCTCGTGGACGTGCCGCCCACGATCACGCCATTGTAGTAGACCTCGACGCCGACCGCCTCGACCGAAGAGGGCTGGAAGCGGCGAAAGTCGCCGGTGATCTCGCCCAGGGTCGAGGGGGCGACGTAGGCGGCCGAATAGGTCTTGCCCTTGGTGACGATGTTGATGTGCTTGACGTCGCCGGTGAGGACCCGGGGCGCCCCGGTGGTGTCTCGGAATCCGACGTAGTAGCGGAAGAGCAAATCCTTCACCACCGCGTTGCGGGGGCCGTCGACCTCGAACTCGACCTCGATCTCGAGCCAGTCGCGGGGATTGGGCACGTTCTTCGACTTCACATCGCCAGCCTGGAAATTCGGCGTCTTCTGGGCTTCGTAGGACGGCTTGTTCACTTTGACGTCCCCCATCTTCAGCTGGAGCTGCTGCTGGGCTTGGAGCGACGGCAGCGCCAAGGCGGCGACGGCGAGGGAGGCGAGGACGGACTTGATCATGGACTGGGGGGATTCGGGGATTCGGGATGCGCTCCGGCATCCTGCCTGGGGGATACTACGACAGGGTAAAG
>CAYMMC010000222.1:0-5566 GCA_964391125.1 uncultured Akkermansia sp. | reverse complement strand
GATGCCCGGCGCGACCGCTCGCAGGCTGGCGCTTCCCGCCAACCCGAGCGCTTGGAAAGCGTCGATGATTCCCCATACCGTGCCGAACAGTCCGATGAATGGAGACACGGCAGCCGCTGTCGCCAGCCAGTTCAGCGCCGCTTCGTGGAGGATCTCGTGCCCGCCCTGGAAGAGGGTGACGCGGACCTTGCCGTGCGTCCTCCGGAACAGCGGCGGATTCGAGCCGTAGAGCGGATCGGCGAGCGTCGGATCGTCCGGCAGGGTCGCGGGATCGGCATACCAGGCGGCGATGGCCGCCTCGGGGATGCGCTCCGGCTCGGGCACGATCGCGTTCCAGGCGCGAAGGGAATGGGTGAAGGGCACGCTGCCGCTGCGGCCGTCGGTGATTCCGTGGTTGAGGTCGAGAGGCACGCCGGAGGCCTGGGCCAGCCAGGCCAGGGGGGAGCGATGCGTGGCCTCGGCGAAGGCGGCCTCGCCGGCCCGGGGCGGCCCGCCGATGGCGGCTTCGATCTGATCGGCGTAGGCCTTCCGGCCCGCCGCGGTGGTCTCGGCGTGCCAGGCGGCGAGGTCGGAGATGCCGCACCAGGAGGAGATGCCCGCCCAGATCTCCGGCATGCGTCCGGCGAGGAGCTGGGTGGCGTGTCCGCCGCCGGAGACGCCGACCGCGTAGATGCGGCTCTCGTCGACGGGGGCCTGGCGCTTGGCCCATTCCACCGCCGCGCGGATGTCCGCGAGCGCGAGGTCCGAACCGAGGGCGTCGGGGGTTCGGTTTGGCCCGCGGAAGTTGGGATGGAGGAAGATCCAGCCGTTCCGCATGCACCATTCGGCGAACTTCACCTCGCCGCCGGCTTGGCGGTAGTCGCCCGACCAGGTGTGCAACGCCACGAGGAGGGGGGCGCGCCCGCCCTCGGGCAGGGAGGGCGCCCAATAGAGCATGGGCTGTTCGCTGTCGTCCTCGGGGACGGGATAGCGGACGACGCGGATTTCCTCGGGATAGCCGCGCACGGCTTCGTTGGGTTCGGCGGCGGAGAGCATGGCGGGGAGCAGGCAGCAGAGGCCGAGAGCGTGCGCCAGGCCGCGCCCTGCGGTCCGTGCGGGCGGGGCCGTCGGCTCGGGGAGCGCGGCGGGACGGGATCCGCGGCGGGAGGTTGCGGCGGATGCGGTCGAGGTGTCCATCGTTCCGTCGGGCAGGGGTCAGGGCTTCGTGGGAACCAGATCGTGGACGGCCTTCACCACGGCTTCCTCGATGCTCTCGTGCCAGAAGGACGGAAGGCCGTAGTAGACGCTCGATCCGCCGCCTTCGTAGCCGCCCTCGCGGCGGACGCGGAGCGAGGGGATGTAGCCCATGACGTCGTTGCTGTAGCCCGCCACCCAGGTCGCGGTTCCGCGCCGCTCCCGCTTCAGGCGCAAGGCGTAGTCGATCACGACCTCGCCGCCCAGGAGGACGAAGTCGATTTCGCCGCCGAGGGTCCAGATCCCGATGGGATACGGATAGGAGCCCTCCAGGCCGCCCTTCTTCTCGATTTGGCGGAGGAGATACTTCGCCCGGGCCACTTCGAAGCGGTTCGTCGAAGCGGCGTTGGCCTGGATCTCCTCGGCGCTGGGCAGGGGGTCGAGGGGCGCGGGGATCTCGCGGTAGGCGGTGGCCAGGCTGGGGGCCAGCTCGGCCATGGGCGCGTCGAGGACGTCGCCCACCCGCGCCGCCAGCTCGGCGCCGTATTTCTCCGCGAGGGGGAGGTCGCGGCGGGGGATGGGGTTCTGGTCGGCGCCGCAGCCGGCCCAGAACAGAGCCACGGCGCCGGGGTGGCGCTCCTCGATGCCCCGCTGGGCGTAGCCGGGGTAGTCGCCGTTCCAGGTCTGGCCGGAGAGGACCGTGGCATGGCAGGCGTATCCGAAGAGCACCGCCTTCAGCCCGCCCTCGGGATCGCGCACGGAGAGCACGGGCACGTCGTGGTCGACGGGTCCGTTCAGCCTCCCCGCGGCCCGCGCCTCGGGCACCTCGGGCTCCTTGTTCTCGCGCCGGTTCACGGCGAAGGTGGCCTTTCCGCTGCCCCATTGGAGGCGGGCGGGCGCGAGGCGGCCGACCGCCTCGCCGACGACGGCGCCGATCTTGCCGAGGAGCTCCTCCGCGTAGGCGTCGAGCTTGTGTTGCTCCTCGGGTTCG
Source organism: uncultured Akkermansia sp. (assembly GCA_964391125.1). Taxonomy (GTDB): domain Bacteria; phylum Verrucomicrobiota; class Verrucomicrobiia; order Verrucomicrobiales; family DEV007; genus Arctic95D-9. The sequence continues at coordinate 3,402 of CAYMMC010000222.1, read as the reverse complement.
AGTCTCTCGTAGTGCAGCGGGGCGAGGTTCCGGCCGACGACGGGCCCGCTGTGGGTGTGGGAGGTGCAGAGGGCGATGGCTTCGCGGGGAAAGCGATGCTGGCTCTCGAGGGCTTCGACGACGCGGGCGGCGAAGGTCCGGTCGATCCCGACGAGGTCGAGGGTGACGACGACGCCGCGCTTCCCCGTTCCGTCCTCCAGGGCGAGGGCCTTGGCGAAGAGTTCGGTCTCCTTGCCCTCGGCGGGGGCGGTGCGCGCCCCGTAGCCCGCCATCCAGAGAGGCTGCGACGGGGTGATGGCGGTGGAGGCGGCCCCGGCCTTCCAGCCCTCCTCGGCGCGGAGGGGACCCGAAAGCAGGATGGGGGCGAGGAGGCAGAGGGAAAGGCGATTCATCCCTTCGAGGAAAGCCGCAGAAGGGGGGCTCTGGCAAGGGCGGGGAGCGGCGCGATCAGGGGAAGGCGGCCCGCCGGCGTCAGTTCTCCGTCGCCGCAGGGGCGTCGAGCGCCTTCACGTGGACCTCCTGATGCCGGGGGACCATCTCCACCCCCTCGGCGGCGAAGCGCTGGTGGATGAGGGCGTTGATGCGGTGGGTCGTCGCGACCCGCTGGCCGGGGAGACCGACGAAGCATCGCAGGGAGAGCCCGACCGAGCCGGGGGAGAGGCGTTCGACGACCGCGCTGGGGGCCGGGTCCGTGAGGACGGCGGGCTGCCCGCGGGCGATCCCCAGGAGGAGGTCGCAAGCCCTCTCGACGTCGGTGCCCTGGACGACGCCGACCGGAAAGACCAGTCGGGTCACGGGGCTGGAAAGGGTCCAGTTCAGGATCTTGCCGGTGATGAACTCCTTGTTCGGCACGATGAACTCCGTCTGGTCCGGGGTGGTGATGACGGTGGCCCGGATGCGGATCTTCGTGACGGTGCCGTCGACGCCGCCGACGGTGACGATGTCGCCCACGCGGATGGGGCGTTCGAAGAGGACGATGAGGCCGCTCACGAAATTGGCCACGACCTCCTGCAGGCCGAAGCCGATCCCGACGCTGAGGGCGGCGGCGATCCAGCCGAAGCGCGACCAGTCGAGCCCGAGGATGTGGAAGGAAAGGATGGCGGCGGTCGCGACGACGAGGTATTGGCACAGCGTGACGACGGCGTTCCTCACTCCCGACTCGACGTCGAGGAGGCGGAGGAAGCCCAGTTCCAGCAAGCCGGGAAGATTCCGGAACAGGGCGCCGGCGACGGCGAGGACGACGACCAGCCGGACCAGGTCGCCGAAGCCGACTTCGCCGACGAGGCGGCGGCCGTCGAGATAGTCGAGCGTCGGCAGGGCGTCCGACCAGGCCAGCCAGCAGCCGAAGAGGACCAGCAGCGTCACGAAGGCGCGGATGAGGTATCGGGTCTGTTCGCCCACGGCGGTCCAGTCGACGGGCTCGTCCTCCTCCGCGTAGGGATTGGCCCTGGCGTCGTCGCCGTCGGCATCCGCCTCCGCCGGCAGGTCCCCGGCGGCCTCCTGCGCGCTGCGCCTCGCCTCGCGCTGGGCGAGGGCGTCGGCGAGGGCCAGCCTCCGCGAATTCAGGACGGCCCAGCGGGCGAGGAAGGCGGAGACGAGCACGCCGCCGAAGACGACGAATCCCGTCTTCTGCAGCATGTAGGCAATGGCCGCGGCGGCGAGGAAGTGGCCGAGCGCCGCGAGGACGGCGAGGGCGAGGGGGATGAGCAAGCCGGCCAGAACCCAAAGACGGCGGAGGCGGCGCCGGGAGTCCGGGGCGCCGTCGGCGGCGGTGCGCCCGTTCTGGCTGCGGAAGAAGGCCCGGAGGATCAGCGCGAGGGAGACCATCGCCACGATGAAGACGAGCCGCCCCGGCCCTTGGAACGCGGCGAGATCCCCGCCCTTGTGCCACCAGAAGACGAGGAGGAAATGCGCCGGCACGTAGAGGATGACGAGCGCCAGCAGACTGCGCCGCAGCGGGTCGAGGACGGAGCGGCTCCAGCGGAAATGCCCCTCGGCCACGCCTTCGCGCCGGCAGAGGACCATCGCGAAGCGGAGCGCGAGGAGGAGCAGGGCGGGGGCGGCGAGCCCCTTGCCGAGGGCGTAGGCCGCCGCTCCGGCGCCGGGGGCGGTCGAGAAGGTCCAGCCGAGGAAGGCCATCAGCGTGGGGATGGGGAGGGCGAGCCAGAGCGAGGCGGCGAGGGCGAGGAGGGTGTTGGCGATGCCGTCGGAGGAGAGGCGGCGGGTGCGCCGCCCGGAGGCGGCGAGGAAGCGGCGCAGCCGGCGGCGCGGGGCGAGGAGCAGGACGGCGAGCAGCCCCGCGAGCACCCATCGGGAGGGCTCGATGCGGTCGGCGGCGCGCAGGTAGTCCCGCAGGGCGCCGGGGCCGGCGAGGGCGAGGAAGGAGGTCCGCAGGCCGGTGAAGGCGTTTTTCCCCAAGGGCGGCGAGCTGGCGACCCAGACGAGGCGCTCGCCCAGGAAGCCGCGCAGCTCGGCGGCGTCCGCCAGGGTCTCGCCGACGACGAGGTCGATCTCGCCCAGCAGCGTGGCGAGACGGCGGTTCGCATCGATGGAGTCCCGCAGCAGCTTGGCCCGGTTCGAGAGCAGTCCGGCGATCCCGGGGCGGAGCCCGGCGAGCTCGTCCTCGTCGAGCCCCCCGGCACGGAGCCGGTCGAGCAGCTCCTCCGTCCGCCCCTCGGTCGAGGGGGCGCTCTCGAGATGGCGCTCCTCGCGGAACGCGGCAAGCCGGGCCGCCGCGATCTCCTTCCGCCGCGCCTCGATGCTGCCGCGGAGGCTCTCGGGCGTCGGCAGGGTCCGCCACAGCTCGATGGCGATCTCGGCGAAGGACTCCTCCAGCCCGCCGATGCCGACCTGGGCGCGCAGGCTTTCCGCCTCGCGGCGGAGGCGCTCCAGGTCCGACGTCGCCTTGGACAACTCCGCGTCCGCGAAGGCGATCCGCCCGAGGAGCAGCTGGTTGCCTGCGGCCAGCGAACGGGTGGCCTCCGCCAGGGTCTTCACCTCGGCATCGTTCACTGCGGCCTCCAAGCCGAGTTCGCCGAGGAGCCGCTCGGCCTCGCTGATCCGCTCGGCGACGAGGGCGCCGCTGCGGCGCTCGAGGCGGGCGATCCGCTCGCGGGCGTAGGCGAGATCGGAAGCGACGAGATCGCGCTGCGTCTGGGCCCGCTCGCGGCGGATGTCGAAGGCGAGGGCTTCCTGCTCCAAGGCGGCCAGTTCGGCCTTCAGGGCTCTGGCGCGAGCCCGTTCGGAGGCGGCGGCGGCCCGCTCCTGCGGCGTCGCCGGCGGCCCCTCGCCACGCTGCGCGATGGCGCGCTCCGTCTCGGCGAGCAGCCGGGTCGCGGCGGCGATGCGCTCGCGGTTCGCGTCGGGCCGGCTTTCCTGCGCGGTCAGCTCGCTCTCGAGCTC
>CAYMMC010000221.1:1768-5598 GCA_964391125.1 uncultured Akkermansia sp. | reverse complement strand
TGCCACTGGCCGCCCTTCTGCCGGACGACGCAGAGCGATCCCTCGAGCCAGACGACGGCGACGATGTCCTGGCTCTTCAGGACGTTGTCCGCGGCGATGCGGTTGAGGAGGTGGGCCGTCATCGCGAACAGGCCCGAGCAAATGCGCGCGGGCCGAAGGTTGTGGTTGCGCATGGCCTCCTCGATCGCCTTGACCAAGGAGTCGTCGCAGGCCATCACGAGGCTGGCGCTGGTCTCGGGATTGTGATGGATGGCGTAGCGCTTGGTGCGGTCGTGCTTGGTCCCGAGGATGGACTTGGGGTTGAGGCGCAGCTCCTCCTGCCAGCCTTTCTTGCGGGAGAGGTTGTGTTCGAGCCCGATGATGAAGCGATGGTTCAGCGAGACGCCGATCCAGCCGTCCTCGGTCGAGGCCCTCCAGGCGTCGGCCATCTGCGCGGCGATCTCGACGAACTCGCCGTCGGCTTCGGCGACGTTGTCGACTTGGCCCTTCCGGTTGATCGAGGCCCAGGAGCAACGGCCCCGCCCGATGTTCACGATCAGCGATTTTCGCTTGGGAAAGCGCTGCTGCCAGGTGAAGCGGGGGTTGTCCGGCTCGGGCCGGAAGGCGGCGAAGGTGAGGACGTCCTTGATGTCTTTGAATTCCATGGAGGATCAGCGGGGTAGGATGGCGTTTTGTTCGGCGAGGGCGGCGTCGCGGTGGAGATACTCGGCGACTTCGTGTTCGGAGTATCCCGTCTTTTCGGGCAGGCTGGAGCGCCAGCCCTCGAACTCGCGCCGTTTGAGGGAGTGCTCGAAGTTCATCATTCCCTTGGTGGCGCCGGTCTCGAGCTCGTGGTCGAGGCGCTTGAAGTCGCCCCGGCGGATCATGCCGGCGACGGAGTCGTAGGGGAAGAGGATCTCGTGGATGGGGAAGCGCCGCTCCTGCTGCGTGTCGAGGAGGAGCTGCTGGCAGAGGATCATCCGCATGGAGTCGGCGAAGGAGAGCATCGCGTTCTCCATGCGCTCGCTGGGGATCAGCTTGAGAAAGCGCTGCACCGTCTGGGCGGCGGAGGAGGTGTGCATCGTGGCGACGACGACGTGGCCGGTCTCGGCGGCCTGCAGGGCGATCTCGGCGGTGGTCCCGTCGCGAATCTCGCCGACCATGATGACGTCGGGGGCCTGGCGCAGGGAGGCGCGCAGGGAGAGCGCGAAGTCGATCTCGTCGGAGCCGATCTCGCGCTGGGTGACGAGCGAGGGCAGGTTCGTCGGCAGGATGTATTCGATGGGGTCCTCGAAGGTGATGATGTGCTCGCGCCGCCGTTCCGCCCGGGCCTTGATCATCGAGGCGATGGTCGTCGATTTCCCCGACCCGGTCGCGCCGCAGACGAGGAAGAGCCCGTTTTCGGCCTCGAGATAGGCCTTCAGCGCCTGGGGCGGCAGGGCGATCTGCTGCGGGGTGGGGATGTGGTTCGGCAGGAGCCGCATCACCCAGCGGAGGCGGCCGCGCGTGACGAGCTGGTTCACCCGGAAGCGGAGCGGTCCGAGCTGCATCGCGTAGTCGAGCGTGCCGGGGCGCGCCTCCGGCGCCTGTTCGGGCTGGAAGACGAAGGAGTCGACGACGAGATCGCCGTTCATCCGGTAGACGAGCTGCTCCCACGGGGTGATGTAGAAGTCGCTGATGTTGTACTTCTGCGCGAGGTGGAGGATGCGGTTCCCGAGGGGGCTTCTTTCGTCGATGCCTTGCATTTCGGTGGGGGTCGGGTGGTTCAGCGGGGGAGGAAGGTGCCCAGCAGCTCGCCCTGCCCGGTGGCCCCCTCGTAGACGTGGAACTGGCTCTGGCTGGAGAAGCCGAAGGAGTCGGTGGCTCCGAACTCGAGCTGGATGCGGTAGTTCACCCCGTTGATCTGGAGGGGGATGTTCTGCGTCAGGTTGGTGATCTTGACGTAGTCGGCGCTGGCGTCGGCGTCGTCGGGGTCGTTCTCGGTGTTGACGAGGTCGAGGTTCAGATCGAAGGAGATCGCCTGGCCGCGCTCGGGAAGGGAGATGGTGATCCCCAGCTTCACGCCGGTGGCGTGGGAGTCGTAGTAGGTCGAGCCGTTGTGGTAGTGGAAGTCGCCGAGCTTGAACTTCTGGCCCGGGGGGACGTCGGAGAAGGCCTGGCTGGAGAAGCTGAGGATGTTCGGGTCGCCGGAGTTGATCGGCTCGCCGTCGAGGATGAAGATGGGGTCGCCGTGGGCGAAGCGGTCGCCGTCGTTGGTGATCTGGTAGGCCAGGTTCGGTCCGCCTGCGGGGGAGTGGAAATGGCTCTCGACCGTGCCGCTGAGGCTTTCGGGAACGGGATAGTAGTGTGCCGAGCGCTGCGGGCTGTCCCGGTGGGCGGAGGGATCCTTGGCGAGAAACTGGGCGCGCAACTGGGTGTTCATCGGCACGTCGATGGGGCCGGCGTAGGGGGTCCAGGCGCCGCTGCCGAGTTGGTAGATGGGATCGCCCCCCGAGGCGGACGCGAGGTTCGCGATGGAGACGGAGAGCGGGAAGCGGCTCTCGGGATGGGCGCCGCCGGCGGGCGAGAAGACGGGCGCGGGAAGGCGCGGCGGGGCGGGAGGAGACGGTGGCGGCGGAGGGGAGGGCGGCCCCGGATCCGGTTCGGGCTGGGGCGTCGGCTCCTTCGTCGTGGGGGTGCTGTTCCGCACGTCCGGATTCGTCCGGAAGCTCGAAGGCCCGTGCGGAGCGGAGGGATTTCGGGGGGCGCCGTGGTCCCAGACCCAAGTCGAGTTCGCCGCGTAGTTCACCGCGTCGCGGGAACGGTCCTCGATGGCGGCGGAGACCTCCGCGAGAGATTCGTCGAGGAGGAACTCCACGCCCGGTCCCGAAGGGAAGGCTTCGAAGCGCTGAATCTCCGGGAGGAAGCGGGCCCGCCGCTTCCAACTGTCCTCAGGGACGTGGCCGATCGTCACCCGGGGATCGACGAGACGGCCCGAGGGAGCGCCCGCGTGGCGTTCCTTCCCGGACTTCGAGCGGCTCGTCTTCAATCGGGCGAGCACCGCCTCCGGGTCGGACGCGGACTCCAGGGAGCCTCCGTTGGAGAGATACAGCGAGATCGCAGAATTGATCGTGCGCACGTCCGAATCCAGCTTCTGATGCTGGCTGCTCCGGTTCACGTTGGTGATGGCGATCACGCTCGCCGTCGAGACGAGAGCCATCGCGCCGACGGCGAGAAGAATCTCGACGAGGCTGAGCGCGGCGGCGCTCCGCCGGGGATCGGGTGATCGCAGGGGTGACAGCATCTTAAAAACAATAAAAAATATAATTTGAATAATTCAGGGCGCAAGTTTTTTGAAAATTCTAATATTTCTAAAATTTATTCTTGATGCTTAAGTTGAGTGAATTATGATTGATACTGAAATTTTTAGAATCGAGGCATGAAAATCGCCCCCATTGTTTTCCTCGTCGTCGCGTGCGCTGCCGCGATTCCGGCCCGGGCCCAAATCGGGCAGCAGATGGCCTTGCTGAACTCGCCCGCCTACGAGGCCGCCGCCATGCCGCTGCGGAACGCTCCTCCGCGGCAGTACAATTTCTCGAGGGCGGTCCTCAGCGACGTGATGCGCCTGATGGCGGAGGACGCCGGCATCGGATTCTTCGGATTGCCCGACGGAAGCGGCAACGGCGACGAACTCGTCACCTTCACCCTCAACGCGAGTCCCTTCGCCGCCTTGGAGACCCTCGCCAAGGCCAACGGCGTCGCCCTGATCTACGACAGCGGCATCTGGTATCTGCGCCCCGCCAACGACCAGGAGCTGATCGGACGCATCTACGAGATCAACTACAACGCCCAGGAGCTGGTGACCAAGAACA
>CAYMMC010000221.1:278-1668 GCA_964391125.1 uncultured Akkermansia sp. | reverse complement strand
GCTCCGGCCTCAACCTCCAGGGCTCGCCCGATTTCTTCGTCACCGAGCCCTCCCGCATCCTCGAGGACATCCAGAACATCCTCGACATCCCCACCAGCGGCGGGAACGCCCATTTCGCACCGACGGCCTCGGTCGACAGCGTGGCGCATCTCTCCGTCGGCGGTTTCCAGGGGCAGCCCGACCTGGTCGCGAGACCGTCCGCGCAAGGCGCCGGCGGCGAAGGGCCCGCCAGCCAGTCGAAGGTGATCTGGAACAGCGACTCGAACACCCTCTACGTCGTCGCCTCGCGGCAGCAGCACCAGTGGATCGAGGCCTATCTCGCCTCCGCCGACCGACCCCAGCCGATGATCGCCGTCGAGGTGAAGTTCATCGAGACCAGCCGGGACCCCAGCAGCGATCTCGGCATCGACTGGAACGGCGTTCTCGGGTCCAACGGGCTGGAGGTGACCCTCTCCGACAACGCCGGCCCCATCAACCTGAACAACGTCGGGGGCTACGCGCTCCCCACCGCGGTCCTCAGCTACAGCGACCTCAACCTGAAGCTGCGCGCCATCTACAACGACCGCAAGACCCGCATGGTCTCCTATCCCCGCATGGTCACCCTCGACAACCGCGAGGTCTCCTTCCGCAGCGTCGTGAACCAGCCCGTGCTCGGATCCAGCGCCAGCGCCAGCCTCGGCGCGGGGGCGACCGAGACTTCCTCGATCGAATACCTGCCCATCGGCACGGTCATCAACATCCTGCCCAAGCGCATGGCGGGGGACAAGATCCTCCTCAACGTCTCCGTGACGGTCTCCGACATCATCGGCACCGAGTTCATCAACGGCAATCCCTTCCCCATCGCCACCTCCCGCGTCTACACCGCCCCGCTCACCGTGCAGAGCGGCTACACCGTGGCCATCAGCGGCCTCGACGCGGCGCGCAGCGACGAGAACGAGAGCGGACTGCCCATCCTCGGCCGCCTGCCCGTGATCGGCTACGCCTTCAAGAACCGGAGGCAGGACCGCAGCCGCCAGCATCTCATGATGCTGATCACTCCCGTCGCCCTGAACACCGGCACCGAGGGGCTCACGGAGAAGCCCATCACCCGAGAGCCTTGGAAGGCCGCCCCGCCCGTCCACCATCCCGTCGTCTACGACAAGGTTCCCGTCTCCGAGACTCCCCGCCGCGAGGCGATGAGGGCGCAGCCCATCGACGACATCCCCGACTTCCACGATCCCGCGGACGAGCGCAAGGCGACCCGCACCTTCGGCAGGAGCGAGGCCTTGAGCGCGGCATAGTCGGCGGCGCGGGGGGCGCCGATGCGCCGGCCCTGGACGACGATCTGCGCGCCGGTCTCGCCCTCGGGCTTCAGGAGCACCGGGTTCATATGGATGGAGGGCGCGAGGCC
>CAYMMC010000221.1:0-268 GCA_964391125.1 uncultured Akkermansia sp. | reverse complement strand
GACCCGCACCTTCGGCAGGAGCGAGGCCTCCCGGGAACCCGCCCGCGCCGCCGTCGCCGAGCGCAGCCCCGCCGCTTCGGCGGATCCGGTCGGCGTCGTGACCTATCCCGCCCCCGTGGCGCCCACCACCGGGGCGACGATCAAGTCCTCGCGGCTGGCTCCGGTGCCATCCGCCTTGAACACGCCGATGATCACGAGTTCCCTGCAGGTCCCCGCCGCCGGCCCCGAACCCCTCACCGCCCCCTAGGAAGCGGCTCCGCCCACCCGC
>CAYMMC010000220.1:0-5601 GCA_964391125.1 uncultured Akkermansia sp. | reverse complement strand
ACCTCAGCAGGCCCTCGGGCATGAGCGACACCGGCAGGGTCTCGCGCTTGGCGACGCTGTCGGTGGACAGGGTCAGGCGCTCCACCGGACCCTGTACGGTCACGCTGCGCTCGCTCTCCTCGGCCACGACGCCGGAGACGACGCGGCCATCCTTCAAGGTGAAGACGGTGAGCCGGTAGTCGGCGGGGACAACTTCGTTGGGATTGACGGTGTTGCCCAGCAGGTAGTCCAGATTGTGCCGGTCGCTGCCGGTGAGGTCGGGTCCGATGGCCCCGCCCTCGCCGTAGAGCTTGTGGCAGGCGCCGCAAAGGGCGGCGAAGAGCGCCTTGCCCTTCGCCGGATCGGCGGCGGCGATGGCCTCGGGCGTGAGGATCGTCTTCCAGTTCGCGATCTCGGCCTTCATCGCCTCGGGCGTGTCGCGAAGTTCGCCCCAGACGTCGGCGAGCTGCTTGTCCAGGACCTCGTCGCCGAGGCTCTGGATCTGGCGGGCCTGGTAGGGGCTGATGGCGTCGCGGGGCATCTCGCCCTTTCCGATGCGGTCGAGGAGGGCCTTCGCGTAGCTGGCGCGGGAGACGAGGGTGTCGATGCAGACGGCGCGGTGGACGCTGTCGCGCTTCCACTGGCCGAGGACGCGGGCGGGCACCTCGGGATCGTCGTAGCTGGCGAGTCCGAGGATGGCTTCTCGGGCGAGGATGCGGTCGTTGGTCCAGCCCTTCAGCAGGGGAAGCAGGTCGGGCGTCGGGTCGCGGAGGAGGTTGGTCAGGGCGGAGCGTCGCGCGCCGGGATCGGCCTCCTCGTTCTTGGCGATGGCGAGGAGTTCGTCGCGGGCGCGACCGTCGCCGAAGACGACGGAGAGTTCGCGGATCAGGGTCTGCGTTTCCTCGTCGCCGCCCGCCTCGGCGATGGCGTCCCAGGCGACGGGCTTGGGGGCCTTGGTCCAGCCACGAAGGCCCTCGGCGAGGCCGCGCAGGATGTCGAGGCGGTTCCTCTCGCTGGAACGGGCGAGGAGGTCGTCGACCGGTCCGGGAGCTCGCTCGAGATCCTCGGCGAAGCGGCGGGCGATGAGGCGGGTCACCGTCGGGAGGTTTGAGTCGAGGGCGAGGTCGGCGGCCTGCTCGGGATGCTCGGGAACCCGTTCGGCGATGCCATACCAAATCATGAGCGATTGCTGGCGGTCGTCGGCGTCCTTGGGATTCCAGCAAAGCAGGGCCGCGAGGGGGAGGCGGTCCTCCTTCGGCAAACGCTGGAGCGCCGCCGCCATTTCGAGGCGGACGGGTCCGGACGCCAAATCCAACTGGCTGAGAGTGTCGTAGGAGGAGGGAGGCGATTTCATTTCCCCCAGGTTTTCGGCGAACCACCGCACGGCCATCGCGCGTTTCGCCTCGTCGGGGGACCGGAGCAGGCGGTCGATCTCCGTCACCGTCACGAGCCCTTCCCCACGCCGCGCCAGCCACTCCGGCCACCCCGTCGTCGGCTCGCCCTTGTCCGGCCCGTCGTACACGATCCGGTAGATCCGTCCGCTGTTGCGATGGATGCCGTCGTGGTCGTGACATTCGCCGGTATCGGACCAGTCGTTCATCCAGACCTGTCCATCGGGGCCGGTGATGAGGTCCAGCCCCCGGAACCAGGGATCCTTCATGAACAGGAAATCCTCGCCGTGCCTGCCGACGTAGCCGTTGCCCTCGCGTTCGAGGATCTCCATGTTGATGCGGCTGCCGTGCAGATTGCAGGTGAAGAGCTTGCCGTGGTATTTCTTCGGCCAGACGCCGCCCTTGTAGATGAGGCAGCCCATGTGGGCGTGCCCGCCGCCCAGCTCGGAGGTCTTGTCGCTGACGCCTTCGCGGATGTCGTTCCATTTCTCGACGCCGCGATCCCAATGATAGTGGTCGGCGGTGTGGCCGATGAGCTCGTAGGCGTGGGGATTGAGATGCGCCCCGAACATGCGCTCGTAGTAGGCGCCGGGGATGGCGTGCCAGAGATGGCCGATCACGGTGTTGGTGTAGAAAAGCTGGCCCTCCTCGTTCCAATCGTGTCCCCAGGGGTTCGTGCCGCCGTGGCAGAAGACCTCGAAGCTCTTGCGTTCGGGATGGAAGCGCCAGATCGCCGTGTTCAGCGCGATGCGCTCGTCCGCCGGAGTCCCCGGTGCGCCGACGTAGGAGGTCGAGGTGATGCCGTGGCGTCCGTAGAGCCAGCCGTCGGGACCCCATTTGAGGCCGTTGACGATGTTGTGCCCGATGGTCTCGGCGTCGAAGCCGTCGAGCATCACGATTGGCTCCCCGTCGGGAACGAGGTCTCCGTCCACGTCGGGGATGAAGAGCAGTTGCGGGGCGCAGGTGACCCATACGCCGCCGAAACCGACGGCGACGGAGGTGAGACGCTTGCCTTGGTCCCAGAAGACGGTGCGTTTGTCCGCCTTGCCGTCGCCGTCGGTGTCCTCCAGCACGAGGAGCCGGTCGCGCAGGTCGAGGTCCCAGCGGCGCGGGTTTTCGGCGTAGGTATGGCATTCCGCGACCCAGAGACGGCCCGCGTCGTCGAAGGCGATGGCGATGGGCTGGCGCACCTCGGGTTCGGAGGCGAAGACTTCGAGGCGGAAGCCCTCGGGCAGGACGGCAGTGCGGGCGGCCTCCTCGGCGGGCATGGGGGCGGCGCCGGCTTTTTCGGTGTCGTAGGGTTCGGGGAAGTCGGCGGCGAAGGCGGGGAATGGCGCAAAGGCCAGCGCGAGGGACAACAGCGAGGGCTTCCACACCGGCTTCCATGCCGGGCGCACGGCGGGGAGACGTCCTTCGAAACGGCCCTCGGGCCGATGCATCCATGCGAGCTTCCAAGCCATCGTCATCCCGTAGTGATCCCATATCTTCTCGTCGACGCAAGCCAGGCCCTGATCATGCCAGTTCCGGATGTGCCTACCCGATTGCGCTTTCCCCCTTGCATTCCGCGCACCGCTCTCCACATTGCGAAGCCGTGAAGTCCCTCGCCGCAAAATCCCTGGCGTTGATCGCCTGCCTCCATCTGGTGGGCGGGCATTGGGTCGCGTTGAAGACGGTGGCCTGGGTCGGAATGTTCGTCGAGAACCAACGCAGCGGCTCGCTCGTCGAAGCGCTGGAGAAGACCTTCGACGGCCAGCATCCCTGCGCCCTCTGCTGCGTGATCGAGAAGGGCCAGCAGGACGAAGGCGAGAAGCGGCCCGTCGAGCTCGTCTCGAAGGTGAACGCCGTCCTCGCCCCGCTCGTCGAGCTGCCGCCCCTCGCCTCGGTCCCGGTCGTCTATCCGGAGCGGGCCGAGGTCCCGTCCTCGCTCCGCCTGCCCCTGCCCTCGCCGCCTCCCTGGTGCGCTTGAGAGTTCCCCTCCCCCCGAGATCGGAGGCCCGTCGCCCCCGGTCCCGTCGTTTCGGCGTCCGCCGGTCTGGTCCGGTGCGCCGTCCCGCTCTCATCCACCCGTTTCTTCTTCCATCGTTCCATTCATGAGCTCCCGTTTCGATTTGTCGCCGTTCCGGTCGGCCCCCCTTCTGATCCTCTGCCTCGCCTCGTCCCTGTCCCCGGCCCGATCCCAGGACGACGGCGCGGAGGAAATCCTGCCCCCCACCGTGGTCGAAAGCCAACGCGCCCCCGCCCCGCGCCCGGCGCCGCGCCCCGCGCCCGCTCTCCCAAGCGAGCCCCCCGCCTCCCTCGTCATCGACGACGCGCTTCCCCAGCCCGTCTCCCTGACCGTGGCGACGGTGGAGGAGGCCCGCGAATCGCTCCGCCTCGCGCCCGGCGGCGTCGCCGTGGTCGATGCCGAGGACTATCGGCGCGGCCGTGCCACGACGCTGAAGGACGCGCTCGACTACGCCCCCGGCGTCTTCGTCCAGCCCCGCTTCGGGGCCGAGGAGTCGCGCCTCTCCATCCGAGGCTCGGGCATCCAGCGCACCTTCCACGGACGGGGGCTGAAGCTGATGCAGGACGGCGTGCCGCTGAACCTCGCCGACGGAGGATTCGACTTCCAGGCGGTGGAGCCGCTCGCGACGCAATACATCGAGGTCCACCGCGGGGCCAACGCCCTCGAATACGGCGCCACCACCCTCGGCGGCGCGATCGACTTCGTCTCGCACACCGGCCGCACCGCTCCCGCCTTCCAGTCGCGGCTCGAATACGGCAGCTTCGACTCGCTGCGGGGACAGGTCAGCGGCGGCCTCGTCTCGGACGACAGCGACGCCTACCTCAGCCTGACGCATTCCTACAGCGAGGGCTTCCGCGAGCATTCCGAACAGAGCAACCAGCGCCTCTTCGCGAACGTCGGGCAGCGCCTCTCCCCCGGCGTGGAGACCCGCTTCTACCTCAGCTACGCCCGGACCGACTCGGAACTGCCCGGAGAGCTGACCAAGGCGGAGATGCTGGCCGATCCGCGCCAGGCCGCCCGGGTGCCGGACTTTCTCCGGACCAATCCGGCGGTGGTCGTCTTCGACCGGGTCAGCAGCGACTGGAAGCGCGACTTCGAGCTCTTCCGCTTCGCCAACCGCACCGTCTGGGAATTCGACGAGGCCCGTCTCAGCGTCGGCGCCTTCTGGTCCCACAAGGATCTCGACCACCCCATCCTCTTCGTCATCGACCAGGTCAGCGACGACTTCGGCCTCGACTTCCGCTACGAGACCGGCGCCGACCTCTTCGGTCGCGAGAACCGCTTCGTCGCCGGCTTCGCGCCCACCTACGGAATCGTCGAGGACGTTCGCTTCGCCAACGTCCTCGGCAACCGCGGCGGGAAGTTCTCCGACAGCCGCCAGACGTCGTCGAACGCCGATTTCTACGCGCAGAACGTCCACTACTTCGCCCCAAGGACCGCCTTCGTCCTCGGTGGCCAGCTCAGCCACGCCGTCCGCGAGAACGAGGACCGCCTTCCCTTCGGTCCCGACAACAGCGACCGGCAGGACTGGACCGCCTTCTCTCCGAAGGCCGGCCTGATCTGGGACGTCGGCCCGCAGGCACAGATCTTCGCCAACGTCAGCCGCAGCTTCGAGCCGCCCTCCTTCGGCGAGCTCGTCAACGCCAACTTCGGCGGCGCCGGGCTGATCCAGCTCGAGGCCCAGACCGCGACCACCTTCGAAATCGGCACGCGCGGCCGCAGCGAGCGCGCCGCCTGGGATCTCGCCTGGTACCACGCCCTCGTCGAGGACGAGCTGCTCTCCTACCAGGTCGCCCCCGGCCTGTTCCAGACGGTCAACGCGGACGACACCGTCCACCAGGGCATCGAAGCCTCGCTCGAGCTCGAGCTCGCCTCCGGTCTCCTCGCCCGCGGCGGCGGCCCGGTCCCGGCGGCGGGCGGCAAGGACATCGCCGCCAAAGCCCCGGCCGCCCCCTGGCGGGACCGGCTGCTGCTGCGCCAGCACTATCTCTGGAACGACTTCCGCTTCGACGGCGACGCCACCTTCGGCGACAAGCGCCTTCCCGGCATCCCCCGGCACTACTACCGAGCCGAGCTGCTCTACGAACATCCCGGCGGTCTCTACCTGGGCCCCAACGTCGAATGGGTGCCGAGCGACTACAGCGTCGATTCCGCCGCCACCGAGTTCGCCGATTCCTACGCCCTCCTCGGGTTCAAGGTCGGCTACCGCAGCGAGCGCGGCTGGTC
>CAYMMC010000219.1:0-5606 GCA_964391125.1 uncultured Akkermansia sp. | reverse complement strand
CTTGGGGTTCCTTCCAGCCGGTGTTGATGTCGATGCCGGGAATGGCGGCGGCGAGCTTCGCGGCGCCGGCGTCGGTGACCTTGCTCTGCCAGACGAAGAGCTTCTTGAGGTTCTTCAGGCCCGAGAGCTTTCCAAGGCCCGCGTCGGTGACCTGGGTGCCGTAGAGGTTCAGATATTCGAGTTGCCCGAGGCCTTTCAGGGACTCGAGGCCGGCGTCGCCGACCTTGGTGTTCTCGAGGTGCAGGCGGGTGAGGTTGTTCATCCCCGCGAGATGGGCGAGACCTTTGTCCGTCACTTGGGTGCGCGCCAGATCGACCCATTTGATCTGGGAGGCGATGGGCTTCAGTTCGCCGAGCTTCTCGTCGGTGAATTCCTTGCTCACGTTCAACGCGCTGAAGCGCAGCTCCGGGGTGTCCTGGGCAATGGGCATCAGGGAGGCGCCGATCTTTTCCACGCGTCCGATGGTCTCGGCGACGAGCTTCTGCATCGCGGGATCGACCTTGGGCGCGTCCGCCTTGGCCACGGCGTCGGTCTTCGGCTTGGGCAGGTTGGCGAGGACGTGGTTGGCGGCGGCGAGGGCCTTTTCGTCGGGCTTCAGTTCGGCGACGGTGCCGGTCTCCTTCGCTCCGCTCGAAATCCAGAAGGCGAGAACGGCGGTTTCCTGCTCCGTCAGTTGCTCCTTGTCCTCGGGCGGCATGTGCTCGTCGTCGTCCAGGGGCAGGTAGACGCGTTGGATCAAGGGGCTTTCGTCGGTCTTTCCGGCGACGACGGATGGCCCCTCGTTGCCGCCCTTGAGAATCGCCTCCAGCGAATCGACCCTCAGCTTGCCCTTGGGCCTTTCCGCCCCGTGGCAACTGGCGCATTTGGCGTCGAGGATGGGGGCCACGAGATCCTTGTAGAGCTGGCTCTTGGTCGCGTCGGCGGAAAAAGCGGGAACGGCGGCGAGAGTTGCGACCGAGAGAAGGCTAGGGAGGAGGATTCGCTTCATGGAAAACAGGGAACTTTTTAAAAATTCCCGAAAGGGTAGCCTGTTCGGAGGGCTGAAATCAAGTCGCAATGCGGTAGGTGATCGCGGCGGAAACGGGGCGTGATTCCGTCGGACGATCCGCTTTTCGTGGGGGATGGAAGCGTTGGTCATGGAGGCTCTCGGGGAGGACGGGTTCGTGCGGCTCGTCTCCGCGTTCTACCGCCGCACCCGGCAGGACGACCTCATCGGGCCGATGTATCCGCCCGACGACTGGGAGGGGGCGGAGCGCCGGCTCGCCGACTTCCTGATTTTCCGCTTCGGCGGATCGGACCGCTATCTGCGGGAGCGAGGCCACCCCCGGCTGCGGATGCGGCACGTGCCCTTCGCCATCGGCGAGGCGGAACGCGACCGCTGGCTCGCGCTGATGGCCGCAGCCATGGACGAGGTGGGGCTGGCCGGCGAAGCGAGGGACCAGCTCGGGTCCTTCTTCGCCCAGGTCGCCGACTTCATGCGCAACCGGCCCGGGTGACGCGGGACGCGCCCTGCCCGAGGGCGTCCGTTCGCAGCGACCGGTCCCGCGGCGGAGAGGCGTCCGAGCGCCGCGATGGCGCGAGTCCACAGAAAAGGCCGGCCACGCTAGACTCGAGCCAATGATGAATTCCGTCTCCACCCGCCGCCGTTGGCTGAAAGCCTCGCTCGCCTTCGGTTCCGTCCTGCCCGCTGGCTTCGACCTCCTTTCGGCCGATGCCGAGTCGCTGCGCATCGCGACCTTCCGCTACGACGTCACCCCTCCGACGGGCCATCCGCTCTGCGGCGGCTGGATCACGCCGGTGAAGTCGGTCGCCGACTCTCTCGAAGCGATCGGATTCGTCGTTCTCGGGGCGGGGAAGCCCATCGTCGTCTGCGCCGTCGATTGGACGGGATTGCTCAACCAGGCCCACATCGACTGGCGCGGCGCCCTGGCCGAGGGGGCCGGAACGACGCCGGACCGGGTAGCCGTGCAATGCGTCCATCAGCACGACGCGCCCTTCGTCTGCCTGGACGCCGAGGCGCTCGTGGCCGAGCAGGGCGCGGGGATGCGGGTCGTCGATCTGGAGTTCTTCCAGGACTGCCTCGCCCGGGGCCGCGCCGCCGTGAAGGAGGCCCTGCCGAAGGCGCGGGCCCTGACCGGGGTGGCCTCCGCCGAGGCGACGGTGGAGCGCATCGCCGGCAACCGCCGGGTCGACATCGGACCGGACGGCAAGGTCGGGCGGATGCGCGGCAGCTCCTGCCGGGTGCCCGAACTGATCGCCTTGCCCGAGGGGCGGATCGACCCCCAGTTGAAGACCATCGCCTTCTACAGCGGGAAGGAGAAGGTCGCCGCCTGCCACTACTACGCCTGCCACCCCATGAGCCACTACGGGAAGGGCGAGGTCAGCAGCGACTTCGTCGGCCTGGCCCGAAAGCGGATGCAGGAGGCCGAGCCGGGCTGCGCCCATCTCTACTTCACCGGCTGCGGCGGCAACATCGGGGCCGGGAAATACAACGACGGATCGGAGCAGGCCCGGGTCGAGCTGACCGGGCGGCTGCACGCGGCGATGGTGGAGGCCTCGGGAAAGCTGGCTCCCCGGCCGCTGGGGAAGGTGGAGTGGCGCACCCACGAGATCCTGCCCGAAGTGAATCCGGTGTTCGACGAGGCCGGCGAGCTGGCCCAGGTCCGCAACCCGGACAACGCCCCCGCCAACCGCATCCGTCCCGCCATGCGGGTGAGCTGGATCCGGCGGATCGCGGCGGGGACGCCCGTCGTTCTGAGCGCCCTCCATCTCGACGATCTTTCGATGCTGCACCTTCCCTCGGAGAGCTTCGTGGAATACCAGCTCCGCGCCCAGAGCCTGGCGCCTTCGCGCTTTGTCGCCACGGCCGCCTACGGCGACGGCGGCGCCTGGTACATTCCCGTGGCGGAGGCCTATCCGAAGGGCGGCTACGAGGTCAGCGTGGCCAACTGCGCCCCCAGCGTGGACGACGCGCTGGACCGGGGGATGCGGAGGCTTCTGGACGTGGGCTGACGCGACCGGGCGCTCGCGTGGACGCGCGGGCGCCTTCCGGGACGAACGCGATCCCGACGGGCTGCCGGCTCGGCGCCGGGGGAGGGCTTCAGGCGCTTTCCCCGGCGACCTCCTCGATCGTGCTGGCGCTCTTGAGGCGATCGATCAGGCTGGCGATCCCCTCCGCCCTCCGTTCCGAGAGATAGGTCTCCTCGAAGCCGGGGATCTCCCCGCGGGGGATGGGCGCCGCTTCCTTGCGGTCGGTCACCCGGAACAGATGGAAGCCGAAATGAGTCGCCACGATGGGGCTGACTTCGCCGACGTCCATCGAGAAGACGATCGCCTCGATCTCCGGCATCGTCTGCCCCTGCTTCATGAAGCCCAGGTCGATGTCGCGCTCCTCGTCCGAACCGTGCTCGCGGGCCGCTTCGTCGAAGTCCTTGCCGGCGAGGATCTCCCTGCGGACGTCGCGGAGGGCGAGGTAGGCCTCGCGGGCCGCCTCGTGGCTGCGGGGTTCGATGAAGATCTGGCTCACCCGCACCTCCTCCTGTCCCAGGTAGCGGTTCAGATTGGCGCGATAGTGCTGCTCCAGTTCCTCCTCCGTCGCCTGTTCCGGCGCCTCGACCTCGGCCTCGATGAGCCGGTCGACGACGAGGCTGCTCCGCAGCTTCGCGAGGATGGCGTCGCGGTCCCCGCGGCCGAAGCCGGTGTTGTCGTAGAAGGCCTGCTCGCCCCCGTGCTCGGCCTTCAGGGCCTCGAAGCGAGCCTCCACCTCCGCTTCGCCGACGTCGCCGAAGCGTTTCCGCGACTCCTGTTCGAGCAGGGTGCGGTTGACCACGTTTTCGCGGGCGTAGCCCCGCAGCTCGGCGTCGCGGTCGCAGCAGACCGCTTCGCCGAGGCGCTGGTAGTGTTCCTTCAGGGATTCGAACTCCTCCTCGATCTCCTCGTCGGAGACGCGGGCGCCGTTGATGATGAAAGCCATGCCGGGAAGGTGGCGCAGGAAGAGGCCTGCCGCAACGGCTGGAACGGGCCGCGGGCGGGCGTCATGAAGGCCGTGCGCCGCCCTGGCTGCCGGGCGCTTTCGGATCGTAGAAGATGCGGATGTCGGCCTCCTTCGTGCCGAGCAGCTCCTGGGCCCGCAGGAGGGCTTGGCGGGTGGAGAGGTTCGGGTTCTGCGGATGGTGCATGAAGATGTTGTCGCGGCCGATCACCTCCACCGATCCGGCGTTCTTGAGGACCCGGTAGACCTCCTTGGTGGCGCCGCTGATGATGACGTGCCGCTCGTGCTTGCGCAGGAAGTGGACCAGCTCCTCCAAGGCGACGACGCTGGTGGCGTCGAGATGGCGGGCGTTCTTCATGCGCAGGATGATGACCTTCAGGTCGGGATCGAGCGAGGTCTTCTGGATCTGGGTTCGGAAGAGCTCGGCGGCGCCGAAGAAGAGATCCCCCTCGACGTGGACGATGGAGATCGCGGGGATGGGGCGGGCGCGCTTCTCCCCGGCCTCGCGCAGCTCGCCCTCCTCGGAGAATTCGTATTCGACGAGATAGGGGCGGCTCGCCGCGCGCAGGTAGAGCATGATGGAGATGCCGACGCCGAGGAAGATGGCCACGTTCAGGGGCATGAGCAGGGCGGCGACGAAGGTGGTCGTCAGCACGGCCGCGTCGGCGGGGGTGGCGGCCAGCGAGATGCGGATGTGGTGGCGGTTGATCACCGAGAGCGCGACGCAGACGACGAGGGCGGCGAGGACGCATCTGGGGACGAACTCCATGGCTCCGCCGAGGAGGAGGAGGGCGGCGAGGCAGAGCAGCCCGCTGAAGATGCTGGAGAGGCGCGAGACCGCTCCGCTGGCGAGATTCAGGGCCGAGCGGGTCAGGGATCCCGAGGCGGGCATCCCTCCCGCGAGGGCGCAGGCGAGATTCGCGGCCCCGGCCCCGAGCATGTCCTGGTTCACGTCGGGCCGGTCGCCGACCTGGCTGGCGAGCGTCTTGGACATCACCGAGTTCTCGAGCGCCGCGAGGAAGGCGATGGAGAAGGCGATGCCGATGAGCCGGCTCATGTCGGAGAAGAAGCCGCGCGGGCTGACTTCCGGGAGCCGCGGCACGAGGTCGGAGGCGCTGAAGGAGGCGAAGGTGGGCAGCTCCCATCCGGCGTAGCGGCGCAGCAGGACGTAGAGCACCGACATCGTCAGCAGCACGATGGCGAAGACGGGCAGCCTGCGGAAGCGCCGTCCCAGCGCGAACCAGAGCGCGAAGGCGGCGGCGGCGAGGGCGGCGGCGCGCCAGTCCGCCGTTCCGGCCTCGGCGAAGGCGCTCTGCAGGATGGTGAAGAAGGTCTTCGGGGCGTCGGAGGCCTGGGCGGAGCGCTCGATCCCGAGCAGGGGGGCGAGCTGGTTCGCGATGATGAGGATGGCTGCGCCGGTGATGTAGCCGACGACGACGGAGCGGCTCACGTACTGGATCAGCTCGCCCACCCGGAAGAAGGCGCCGAGGACGAGGAGCAGTCCGATGAAGAGCACCAGGAGGGGCAGGTGGAAGAGGCGGTCGGGCGCGCTGAAGGCGGCGAACTGGGCGAAGAGGAGGAAGGCGGTCGCGTTGGAGGGGCCGAGGATGGTGTG
>CAYMMC010000218.1:0-5619 GCA_964391125.1 uncultured Akkermansia sp. | reverse complement strand
CTCGGGGAGCGAAGGTCGCGGGAACGCCCGATCGGCCGAGCGGGCCGCTCGGCCCTACCCTCGCCGCCGAAACCCCGTCCCATCACGAGGCCCCGTTTCCCAAGAGACATCGAACGCCTTTCCGCCAATTCCATCATCCCCCGGAGCCCGAGGGTAGCCCCGAGCGGCCCGCTCGGGGAGCGAAGGTCGTAGGCACGTCCGACGACGTCGCCTCGGGTCCGATCGCCCGCCCCCGGCTTGCCCGCCTACTTCCGGGCGTTGAGCGCCTTCTCGACCGGGGCGAGGATGCGTTCGAGCTCGGCGAGGGAGGCCTCGGTCGCCTGGATGGTCTGGAGCTGGGGCTCGTAGCGCTCGCGGTGCTCCCGGCAGACCTTGCGGAGGGGCTCGAAGAGAGCGAGGAAGTCGCGGTAGAAGGCCGAGGTCCCCTCGGTGAAGGCGGCGCGTTGGCGCTTGGCGAGGAGCTCGCGATGCCGGTCGAGGATGGAAGTGTAGAAGGTGCGGGCGCGCTTCACCGACTGTGCCCCCACCACGGCGCCGAGGACCAGGAAGAGCGAGGCGGCGCCGAAGGCGACGGCGTCCCAGGGCGACTGCTTCAGCATCATCAGGATGACCGCGCCGAGGGCGGTGAGCACGGCCGCGAAGATGAAGCCCCAGATCGTGCGGCTGCGCCTCGCGAACAGTCCGCCGAGCTGCTCGCGCAGATCCAGCTCGCGCAGCGCCTCGGCGGTGGCCTCCTCCACCGTGGTTTCGATGCGGCGGTGCGCCGTGCTCCAGTCCGGACTGCCGTCCTCCCCGACGCTGAGCTCGAGGTTGAAATGCTCCTGCATCTCCTCGGAGACGCGCTCCCAGAGATGGGCGACGTCCTCCATCACGGCGGTGGCTCCGGCGCCGATGCTGCGGCGCACGGCCTTCATCGTCGTCGCGAAGATGAGACCTTCGATCTCCTCGGCGCTCTTGCGCCGGGGCATCAGGGCGGAGACGACGCGGAACTCCGAGTCGAGGAGCGGCTCGGCCTGGAGTCCGGCCGCCATGAAGCTCTGGTCGAAGGCCTCGAAGAGCGGCTCGCACTTCTTCAGGGTGCGCGCCTGCTGCGTCTTGCAGGCGGGCTCCAGCTCGCTGAGGAGCTCGTCGTCGGCGCGGATGATCTCGGAGGCGGCGCCGAGGGTCTCCTTGATCTCGCCGAGGACGTAGCAGCAGGCCCGCCACGCGTGGATGAGCTTGACGAGACGGGGCTCGGACGACTCGACCACGCCGGCGATGTAGCGCTCCAGGCCCTCGATCTGGCTTTTGCGGGCAAGCTCGTCGTTTTCCAGCTCCGAGGTCTTCGCGAGGAAGGCGGTCTTCGCCGAGACCGCGAAGGTGGGGAAATGCTGGCCGAAGCGGTGGTGCGCGGTCTTCTGGAGGTGCTCCAGGATGGCGGAGACCTCCTCGTCGGTGCGCAGGTCGCACTGCTGGAGGATGAAGACGATCTTCTTCTTCCACTGGTGGTGGATCCGGTCGAGGAACTCCCAGGTCGAGGCCCCCCAGGGATTCGTCACCGAGAAGACGAAGAGGACGAGGTCGGCCATGGGCAGGAACTGCTCGGTGATCCGCTGGTGGGCGGTCTCGATCGAGTTCGTCCCGGGCGTGTCGACGAGGTTGAAGTCCCTGAGAAAGGCGTTCGGCCGGAAGACCTCCACGATGTCCTCCGAGAAGTCGAACTCGTGCGGCTCCGCCCCGTATTTGAAGAAGGCGATGCGGTCGGTCGTGGGAATGACGTCGGTGGCGCAGAAATCCTCGCCGAAGAGGGCGTTGAGCAAGGTCGACTTGCCCGCCTTGACCTCGCCGGCGACGACGAAGAGGAAGGGATCCTCGAGATTGGCGAGCAGGTTCTTGAGCAGGGCGAGGCGGGCCGGATTGATGCCGCTCTCGCGCCCGAGCTCTCCGAGCGACTGGATCGCTTTGCTCAGTTTCTCCCGGGTCTGGAAGTAGTTCTTCCCGAGCAGGTCTGTCGGTTTGTCGGCCAAGGGGTTCGAGGGGGAGTGGATGGAGGCGGGTCGTCGGCGGGTCGCTTCTCAGGCCGACTCTCGGCCAATGCGGAGGGACAGGCAAATTGAAGCGAAATATTTCACTTTGCCAAATTAATTTCCGGCGAAGAACGGGAAGAGTGTTCGGCCACGCGAAGACCGGAACGGGCGGGCCGCAGGCTCCAACCGCGTCCGGGGACCGGGGATCCCGCGCCGGACGTGAGATCGCCCCCGCCCGGCAGGGGCCATGGGTTCGCCGCCAGTCAGATCGATCTCCATGGGCGGGAAGGTGGCGGCAGGCGGCGGGACGGTTCGCTCACTTCACCACGCCCTTGGCCAAGACCGGCGGAGTGACGATGAGGGGCTCCTTGCGATAGGTGCGCTTGAACTTCTCGCCCCAGGCGCCGTTCTCGTAGACCTTCCGGTAGGTGATCGTCACCGCCTCGTAGGTCTCGAAGTTGCCGCAGTCGTCGCGCTCGGTGATGGTCACGTCTTCGCGGCACCATTCGATGTGGCCGAGCAGCTCGGGCTCGGGATTGCAGATGCCATGGCGCCGCGAGAAGTTCGGGAAGACCTTGCAGAAGCTCCGGTCCTTGCGCGGGAAGTGGCAGCGCCACTTGGGCGGGATCTCCGGCTTCGGCTTCGACGAAACCGTCGTCGTCGCCGTCTGCTGGGCGGAGATCTCGCCGGGAATCAGGAACAGGGGCAGGGAGGCGAGAATAAGGGCGGCGCGTCTCATTTCGTGTCGTTCGGCCCGCATGTTCGGAAGAAACCCAAGCCTTTTCAAGCGGAAAGTCGCCCGAAATCGCGGGGAGAAAGTGAATCGGGACCAAATGACGAATTCCCCGGCGGAACGAGTTGGCTTGTCACGCCGCCCCGCTCCATGCTATTCCGTAGGGCCGCTTCCACCGATGAATGCCAGCCACCTCTTGTTTTTCTGCGCGAGCCTCCTGCTGCTGACTGCGCCGGCCGCCCTCCCCTCGCGCGCGGAGGAGACCCTCCGCCCCGTCCCCCTGCAATCGCGCGTGGCCGGGGTGCAGCCCATGACCGGCATCGTGTTCTGGGACACCTCGCATCGGCGCGACACCGACGCGATCCAGTTGGAATACTCCTACGTCGGCTACGGCCGCCTCGTGAAGCCCGACGGGACCTACGACTGGACCTTCGTCGAGGACAAGCTGCGGGGCATCGCCAGCCGCGGGCACCAGGCCATCCTCCGCTTCTTCCTCGTCTATCCGGGCCGTCCCGCCGAGACGCCGGAATTCATCCGCGCCCAGCCCGGCTACATCGAGCGCGACGGTCTCAGCGAAGGCAAGGAGACCGGCTTCGCCGACTGGTCGCATCCCGCCCTGCGCCAGTTCGCGCTCGACTTCCACGAGGAGTTCGCCCGCCGCTACGACGAGGACCCCCGCCTCGCCTACGTCCAGGTCGGCTTCGGCCTCTGGGCGGAATACCACATCTACGACGGCCCCTTCGAGCTCGGCAAGACCTTTCCCGACCACGCCTACCAGGCCGAGTTCCTCCGGCACCTCTCCCGATGCTACCGGCAGACGCCGTGGAGCATCTCGGTCGACGCCGGCAAGAAGCGGATCTCCCCCTTCGCGGAATCGCCCGAGCTGCTGGAGCTGCCCTTCGGCGTGTTCGACGACTCCTTTCTCTGCGAGCGGCATGCCCAGTCCAACGAGCGGGACTGGAACGCCCTCGGTCGCGACCGCGTCCGCCGGCAGCCCGGCGGCGGGGAGTTCAGCTACTACACCGAGCACGACCAGAGGCGCGCCCTCTCGCCGAACGGCCCGCACGGGGAGTCCTTCGAGGCGGCGGCGGCCCGTTTCGGCATCTCCTACATGATCGGCGCCGACCAGCACGAATATCAGCCGCTCGAGCGGATCAAGGAGGCGGGCATGGCCTGCGGCTA
The DNA here is from genome assembly GCA_964391125.1 of uncultured Akkermansia sp. Lineage (GTDB taxonomy): Bacteria > Verrucomicrobiota > Verrucomicrobiia > Verrucomicrobiales > DEV007 > Arctic95D-9. Next base: position 1,698 of record CAYMMC010000218.1, on the reverse strand, counting down.
CCGCTTCCGAGTCACCGCCTTCGACAGCGGACCCGGACGATCGCGGGTCACCGTGCGGAACGAGGGCATCGCCCCCCTCTACCGGGACGCCTACGTCGCGGTGGACGGAATCCGCTCCGCGGCATCCCTCAAAGGCCTGCAGGCGGGCGAATCGGCCGTCTTCGAGGTGGCGGCCGGCGGCGTCTCGCCGAAGCTGACGATCGAATGCGACCATCTCGTCCCGGGCCAGGCGATCGGGTTCGACGCCGATCTGGAGTGACCGCTCCGTCCGCGCGGCCCGCGAGAATCCAGAACACCCGAGCGGCGCCCCGCGAAGATCAGCCCACCCAGCGGAAGTCGATCGCCTTTTCGATGTCCGGATGGAGACTGAGGAGAACGGGGCAGCCCGTCGCCGTGCGCTCGAGCGCCTCCCGCTTCGGGTGGTCGGGGGGCAGGGGGATGGAGAGCTCCACCGTCAGCTTGGCGATGCGGCGGGGCGGCTCGGCGGTCATCTCCTTGAGGATCCTCGCCTCGGCGCCGGCGAGGTCGATCTCGTTCCGCTCGGCGTAGATGCCCATGACCGTCATCATGCAGGCGCCGAGGGAGGTCGCCGCGAGGTCGGTGGGGGAGAAGCGCTCCCCCTTTCCGTGGTTGTCGACCGGGGCGTCGGTTTCGATCTCGGAGCCCGAAGGTCCGTGGACGGCGTTGCATCGGAGGCTTCCTCCGTAGGTGGCGTGGATTTCGACCATGGCGGTGCGGGGTTGGGGTTGGGTTGTCAGGGCAGATTCTTCATGACGCGGCCGGTCAGACGCCCCTTGAGGGTGATGCCCAGATCCGTGAACTCGGCGGCGAAGACCTCCAGGTCCTTCGCGAAGCGGGCCTTCTGGGTGGCGGCGACCTTCACTCCGGTGATCGAGGCGTCCTCGTAGAAATCCCCTTCGACGTGGATCTCGCGGGCGCAGAGGGCCACGGGAACGGGCGTGACCGGCACCCGCCAGCTCAGCGCTCCCTGCGCGATGTAGAAGGTGGGCTCCTCCGGCGCCACGTCGACGACGGCCTCGGCGGACTGGAGCATGACCACCTTGTAGCCCTGCTTCACGAAGCGCCCCGGACCGAAGTAGCCGAGCGCCGCGACGCCCGCGACGAAGAGGAGGACGAGGACGAGCAAGCTGCCGCCCAGGCAGCCCCCGCAGCCGCAACCGCCCTTTCGTTTCAAGGGCGGATAGGTGTCCGTGGGGTGGCTTCGCTCCTTTTTCCTGCGCTTCCGTTTCGATTTCGCCGAGTCCTGCGCTCCGTAGGTCGCGCCCGCCTTGCGGGGATCCTTCAGATCGGGCGGCGGCGGCGCAGGTATGTCGGACGGCAGGCCCCGGTTCGGATCGGATGGATTCGGATCGCTCATGGATGGAGGGTTTCGGGTCGGGCTTCGCGTGGGGATCCGACCGTAGCGCCCCGGAATCCGGCTGGACCCTCTTTCCGTCAGGTCCCCCCGCAGGGCGTTGCTCGGTTCGGTTTGCTGGGGCGTGATTCCCATATCGTGCGCTTTCCGCCGCATCAAGCGAAATCAGCCCCCTCCGGCAGAACCGGAGCTTTATGAATGGGAGCCGGCCGAAGCGGCCCGCTGCCTCGTTCTTCGGGAGACCTCGAAAGTCTCTTCCCCGCCAATTCCATCATGCCGCGGAGCCAAAGGGTGGCCCCGAGCGGCCCGCTCGGGGAACGAAG
>CAYMMC010000217.1:0-5636 GCA_964391125.1 uncultured Akkermansia sp. | reverse complement strand
CACAGGGCCCGGACGAGGGGGCTTCTTCTGTAGGCGAGGGCATCGACCTCGCCGGTGCAACACCCGACAACGGTCGACGTCCCGGCTTCCTTAGTCCGGCATCGCGCGATGGTGGAAACGACCGTCGTTTGCTAGCCTTCACGAGCCTCCCCTCCGGGGCGATCCGGGTTACGCCTCTCTTGGCAAACCGGACCACCGCCCCGAGGGAGGCGATCCATGGGGGCTCGCGCCCTTGGCCCCCGACCTCCCGACCAACGGATTCGCTCTCTCGCGGGAACGCGTCGGACCCGCCGCGTCCCTCGACCGCGCAAGGTTCCGGAACCGTGGAGCATAGCGGATTCGAACCGCTGACCCCTTGCATGCCATGCAAGTGCTCTACCAACTGAGCTAATGCCCCGTTTCCGGCCTCCCCGTGGGGATGGGCGGGGATTGTGCCGCAGGATCGCCGTATAAGCAAACGGAAATTCCACCGAGGTAAATTCTCCCGGGCCGCGATCCGGGGTTGCCGAGGGCTGCGGATGCTGCCATAGCCTCTCCGACATGAGCGTAAAAACTGGAGTCGTCGGGATCGGGGCCATCGGGCGGAATCACGCCCGCGTCTACGCGGAGCTGCCCGCGGCGGATCTGGTCGCGGTCTACGACGCGAACCACGAACAGGCCCGCGCCGTCGCGGAGGAGTTCGGCACCGAGGCGGTGGCGAGCTTGGAGGAACTGGCCGAACGGGTCGATGCCGCCTCCGTGGCCACCCCCACGGTGACGCATCGCGAAGTGGCGACCGCCCTCCTGTCGGCGCGGAAGCACGTCCTCGTCGAGAAGCCGATCTCGGACTCGGTCGACGACGCGAAGGCCATGATCGATCTGGCCGCCGAGATGGGCTGCGTCCTCCAAGTGGGGCACATCGAGCGATTCAATCCGGTGATGAGCCGCTTGGAGGCGGCGCTCGACTCGCCCAAGTTCATCGAGTGCCACCGACTCTCGCCCTTTCCCCGGCGCAGCCTCGACATTGGAGTGGTCCTCGATCTGATGATCCACGATCTCGAGATCGTGCTGCATCTCGTCAACTCGCCCATCGCCTCGGTCGACGCCGTGGGCATTCCCGTGCTGACGCGGCGGGAGGACATCGCCAACGCCCGTCTCCGCTTCGAGAACGGATGCGTCGCGAACATCACCGCCAGCCGGATCAGCCCCGAGAGGATGCGGAAGATCCGCGTCTTCCAGAACAACGCCTACCTCTCCCTCGACTACCAGGACCAGAGCGGCTGGATCCATCGTCGCGACGGCATGGAGATCGTGCGCGAGGAAGTCCAGGTGGAGAAGGACGAACCGCTGAAGTGCGAACTGGCCGCGTTCGTCGAATGCGCCGCGAAGGGGGAGCAGCCCAAGGTCGGCGGTCTGCAAGGCGCCGCCGCGCTCGACGTCGCGCTCGAGATCACGAGGATGATCGAGCGCGACGCGACCGGTCTCCCTTGAACGATGAAGTGGCGCTGCCTAGACCGCACGCTCGACCTCTCCCTTCGCGGGGAGGTCATGGGCATCGTCAACGTCACGCCGGACTCCTTCTCCGACGGCGGTCGCTTCGCCTCGGTCGAGGCGGCGGTGGCGCAGGCGCGGAAGCTCATCGGCGAGGGCGCCGCCCTCATCGACGTCGGCGGGGAATCGACTCGCCCCGGCGCCACCGCAGTCGACGCCGCCGAGGAGATGGACCGGGTCCTGCCCGTGATCGAGCGGCTCGCCTCGGAACACCCCGGGACCATCCTCTCCGTCGACACCTCCAAGGCGGAAGTCGCCCGCGCCGCGATCCGGGCGGGCGCCAGGGTGCTCAACGACGTGCGCGGCTTCCGCGACCCCGGAATGGTCGGGGTCGCGGCGGAAAGCGGAGCCGGCCTCGTCGCGATGCACATGGCCGGCACGCCGGGGACGATGCAGCAAGCGCCCGCCTACGACGACCTGCCCGGCGAAATCGTCGCCTTCTTCCGCGAACGCTTCGACGCGCTCCTCGCCGCCGGAGTCGCCCCCGAATCCGTCGTCTTCGATCCGGGAATCGGCTTCGGCAAAACGCTGGAGCACAATCTCGCCATCCTCCGCGACCTCGGGCGCTACACCGTGGACGACCGCCCCATCCTCCTCGGCGCTTCGAGAAAATCCTTCCTGGGCAAGCTGATCGGCTCCGAAGAAGTCGCGGACCGGGCCTGGGCCACCGTGGCCGTCACCGCCCATGCCCGGGAGCAGGGCGTGCGCCTCCATCGCGTCCACGAAGCCAAGGCGAATCTGGAGGCGATGCGCATGGCCGAAGCGATGCTTCGTTGACAGCGCGCCGCATCGGGTGTCCTGTTGCGCCGTCAGTTCGCGGCATGGTTGCCGTGTCCCGGACGCCCCCAACCATCCGAGGCGTCCGAACCGATCGGGAGAAGGGAATGACGTCTCTTCAGCGTGTCATCCCGTGAATCGGTGGAGTCCCCTCCGCTGCGGCGCCTTCACGCGCCCTCCCAACCCAATCCATCCATGAGCTTCTCCGAACTCGGCCTCTCCGCCGACCTCTCCCAGGCCGTCGCCGCCAAAGGCTACGCGCAGCCCACCGCCATCCAGCAGCAAGCCATCCCGCCGATCCTCGCGGGACGGGATCTGCTGGGCGGCTCCCAGACGGGCACCGGCAAGACGGCGGCCTTCACCCTGCCCATGCTCCAGCGCCTCGCCGCCGACAGGGCCCGCCCCCGCAGCCCGCGCGGTCTCGTCCTGGTCCCCACCCGCGAGCTCGCCGCCCAGGTCGGCGAGAGCGTCGCGACCTACGGCAAGGGGCTTCAGCTCTCGTCCACCGTCATCTTCGGCGGGGTCGGCATGAATCCCCAGATCGACCGCCTCCGCCGCGGAATCGACATCCTCGTGGCCACCCCCGGCCGCCTCCTCGACCACGTCGGCCAGGGGACTCTCGACCTTTCGCGGGTCGAGATCTTCGTCCTCGACGAGGCCGACCGCATGCTCGACATGGGCTTCATCCACGACATCCGCAAGGTGCTGAAGCTGCTCCCGGCCCGCCGCCAGAACCTCCTCTTTTCGGCGACCTACTCCCCCGAGATCAAGGACCTCGCCGAGGGAATCCTCCGCGATCCCGTCCTCGTCGAGGTGGCGCGCCGCAACACCGCCGCCGAGACCGTCGCCCAGGTCGTCCACCCCGTCGCCAAGGCCGACAAACGCCGCCTGCTCTCCCAACTGGTCCAGGACGGCGACTGGCACCAGGTGCTCGTCTTCACCCGGACCAAGCACGGGGCCAACCGGCTCGCCGAGCAGCTCGGCAAGGACGGCATCCCCTCGGCCGCGATCCACGGCAACAAGAGCCAGAACGCCCGCACCAAGGCCCTCGACGACTTCAAGTCCAAGCGCATCCGCGTCCTCGTCGCCACCGACGTGGCCTCCCGCGGCATCGACATCCGGCTGCTGCCCCACGTGGTGAACTACGAGCTGCCCAACGTGCCCGAGGACTACGTCCACCGCATCGGCCGCACCGGCCGCGCGGGGGAGGAGGGCTGCGCCTGCTCCCTCGTCAGCGCCGACGAGCGCGGTCTGCTGAAGGACATCGAGAAGCTGCTGAAGCGATCCATTCCCGTCGAGCCCGTCCCCGGCTTCGCCATGTGCGAGGTCGACGGTCTCGAGGACGCCCGCAACACCTCCCGCGGGCGCGGGCAGGGGGGCGGCCGGAATTCGCGGAACGCCCGCCCCCCCCGCAACGGCGCCCAGGCCTCCGGACGCGGGAGGCGGCCCCGCTTCGCCTCGCGCTGATCCGGGGCTTCGGCCCTGCCCTTGCCCCTCGCCCGAACCACGGGATCGCATTGGGACGCCCCTTCCGCGTTCCTATGCCCGCGACCGTTTTGCAGTGGCGAAAGCGGCCGCCCCGTCGTATCGGTGTGCCCGACGGACGGCGGACGCGCTCCCGGGATTCCCCTCCCGCAAGTGCGCCCGCCGCCAATCCGTCCGTAACCATCGCCCGTCCTCGGACAATATCCCCCGCAGGACGATCCCGATGATTCCCTTGAACAGCCAGCCCTCCCCCGAGTTCGAGCGCCTTCTCGAGGCGCACCGCCCCCGGCTGCGCGCCTTTCTCCTCTCCCTCACCGGCAGCGCGGCGGCCGCCGACGATCTGGCGCAGGAGACCTGCCTCGTCCTCTGGCAAAAGCGCGAGGAGTTCGATCCCGCGGGCGACTTCCGCGCCTGGGCGTTCCGCGTCGCCTTCTTCCAAGCGCAGAACCACCGCCGCCGCACCGCCCGCCGCCACCGCCGCGAGCTGCCCGGCGACGAGCTCTTCGAACGCATCGCCGACGCCGCCAGCGAGGGCCACGGGTCCGGCGAGTTGGAGGAGAAGCGGCAACTCGCCCTTTTGAAGTGTCTCCGCAAGCTGCGCGAGGAACATCGCGATCTCCTGCTCAGCCGATACCAGGACGGCGCCAGCCTCGAACAACTCAGCCGCGAGGCCGGTCTCAATCGCAACGCCATGGCGCAAAAGCTCTTCCGCATCAAGACGACCATGGTCCGCTGCGTCCGCAAGCAGCTCGGCGAAACCTGACGACTCCCATGTCAACCACCCCGGCCTTCTTCCCTATGTGGCATGGGCTTCCCGCCCATGCACCGCTCCCGGACGTCCGTGGACGAAACAGGTCCCGTTCGCTCTTTCGGGCGGAGACTGCCCGCAAGCGAGCATTCAAGGACTCCCGCGTCTCCTCGCGATGCATGGGCGGGAGGCCCATGCCGCCGGCTTCCGCCTCCTCCCTTCCATGAACCCGCACGAAAGCCAGCGCGAATTCGAGGCCATCCTCGCCGCACTGGGCGAGCGCGAGCTGACCGACTGGGAGCGCGAGCGCCTCTGGGAACTGCTCGGCCAGGACGGGACCCGGCTCCGCCGCTTCACCGACCATTGCTTCCTCGGGACCGATCTCGGCTCCCTGACCGACGGGCAACTCGCCGCCGCCGGGATCGCCCGCCGTCCCGCCAACGTCGTCCCTCTGCCCTGGACCGAACCCCCTTCGATGTCTCGCCACCCCCCCTTCGTCCGGGTCGCGGGCCTCGCCGCCGTCCTGCTCGCCGCCGGGGCCGCCCTCCTCTTCCTCCGCCCCGACAAACCTGCCGAAACGCCCGTCGCCGCCGTTCCTTCGGCACCCCCCGCCGCGCCCGACCCCGCCCCGGCCCGCCGCGCCAACCTGAGTCTCGACGACCCCGCCGACGAAGCCGTCGCCCTGAGCGGTCCCGCCGCGCTCGCCAACAGCCGCTCCCCTCGCGGGGGGCTGCCCGAAGGCGCCGTCGCCGTTCCCGAGACCGTCTCCTTCAACCAGCACGTCCGCCCCATCCTTTCGGAGAACTGCTTCTTCTGCCACGGCCCCGACGAGAAGCAGCGAAAGGCCGACCTGCGCCTCGACACCCCCGACGGCGCCGCCCGCGACCTCGGAGGCTACGCCGCCATCGTGCCCGGCTCGCCGGGGAAAAGCGAGGTCTGGCGGCGCATCCTCAGCGACGATCCCGATTCGGTCATGCCGCCGCCCGATTCGCACCGCGTCCTCGGCGAGTCCGACCGCGAGATCCTGCGTCGCTGGATCGAGGGCGGAGCGGACTACGACGCGCACTGGGCCTTCGTCGCGCCGAGGCGCCCCGCC